>JBEPWC010000342.1:0-2169 GCA_041642615.1 Sulfurimonas sp.
CACTTGGGTTTTTCTCACCCCAAGCTAAGTCTATACCTATGTAGAGAGACTCTTGTTTACTACTCAAAGTGCACAAATGCCTTTGGCTCTCGTGCTACAAATTCCATACCTAAAAGTCTAACTTTATAAGCATGAAGCATTACACGTTTTGCACGACGACCACCGTACTGTTCATCTCCAACGATCGGATGATCTATATAACGCAGGTGTGTACGGATCTGGTGTGTACGACCATGGTGGATTATACACTTTACTTTAGTCTTTTTAGCACTTACAAGATCTGGGAAAAATTCACTTCTTGCTGGTTTTCCTTTACTTGAAACATTTGATTGAGCACGGTTGTTTTTCTTGGTTGTAACGATCGGCTTATCAACCTCTATAGGTTCACTCATAATCCCCTCAACCCATGCGATGTACTCTTTGTAAACTTTGTCTTTTTTAAACTCTTTTATGGCACGTTGCCTAAACTCTTCGTTTTTAACAAGCATCAAGACCCCACTTGTTTCACGATCTAGTCTATGCAGAAGTTGTACATCTTTAAACATACGCTCAATCTCATCTGAGTTTACATATGCTGGTTTATCAACAACCAATATATCATCATTTTCAAAGATAATATTTGGTTTTTCCACCTTTGTTACACGAAAAATAGTTTTTGAATCTAGCTCACCGCGAGCGATCATAACTTTTTTATTTCCAACATATACAAGTCCACGATCTATCATCGACTTTGCTACGTTGTTTGAGATGCCCTCTTGGGCTGCTAGCAATTTATATGCTTTTTCTTTTGTAGCCATTATTTTGACTCCTGTAATTTAATTCTATCAACAACCCGCTCTATATCTATCTTCTCTTCAACCATTGATGGTGGAAGCTCTTTTGCTAACTCTAGTGCTTCTTCAAGCTCATCTGGTTCTACATACTGAACATGATGTACATACTTAAACAACTCACGCTGATGAAAGAAGTGCTTGCCTGTAATGATCTTACATCCAAAATATGCCGGTTCAAGTGGATTATGCCCACCAACATTCTCTGCAAATGCTCCACCAAGAATTGCTACATCGCTTATATTGTAGATGTTATTTAACTCACCCATAGCATCCACCAAGGTCATATCTGCTTTAAAGCTATTATCCTTAGAAAAACGCTCTAAACTCAGATCGTGTTCTTTTGCATAAGCCTGCATAAACAAGTACACACTCTCAAAACGCTCAGGGTGTCTGGGTACTACTATGAGATTTGAGTCATTTTGTTTTTTGTAGTTTACAAATGCATCTAGGACAACTTTTTCTTCGCCAAGATGTGTACTTCCAGCTACGATCACCTCAGCCTTTGGCTTTTGGTAATCTTTTGTTTTTTTGATCTCACCGGCTAACTTTATGTTTCCAATAACCTCAACATCCCTAGCACCTAGTGCTACAAAACGGTTTTTATCTGCATCGCTTTGAGCGTAGATCACCTCTACACATGAGAGCATTTTTTTATAAAACCATGCAAACTGTAGGTATTTTTTTACACTTTTTTCAGATATGCGTGCATTTAGGAGGATCACACGACTCCCCATAGATGAAGCCAGTACAAAAAGCATATACCAAAACTCAGCTTCAAGTACCACAACTACACGCTGTTTTTTCATCCAAAAAGGTAGAAACATCTCATAAGGCAGATACCTTACCTCAGCATCGTACTTTTTAGCTTCTTCTTGACCTGTATGGGTGATCGTTGTGATCTTTATATCTTGATCTTTTAACCTCTGTACAATTGGTTTTAAAGCCCTTGCTTCACCTAGTGAGCAGACATGAAACCATACACCATCTTCTGATTCAAACTTTTTATTTTTATATAGAAAAAATCTTGCTGGAATTGATTGTTTATATTTTTGTTTGAGAGATAAAAATATCAAAAGCGGAAGTGCTAAAATATATAGCACTACACTTAGGATAAAGTAAAAAACTTTAAAAGGCAATGCCTTACTGCTCTGTAGATTCCACATAGAGGATACGACCACAGTGTGGACAGTTAGTGATATCTTCGCCTTTGATAACATCAGCGTAAACCTTATCACTAATCACCATATTACAACCCATACAAGCTTTGTCTTCAACTTTTACAACAGTTGAGTTTTTAGCCCATCGACGGATCTTTTGATAAAACGCTAAACCTTTT
>JBEPWC010000343.1:0-2164 GCA_041642615.1 Sulfurimonas sp.
GTAAAAGCTACCAAGAAACTTCAATCTCAAAGTACATCAAATATAAACTCTATCACTCAGTACGCTGCAATAGCTGGACTTGATGGAAGTGCTGATAAAGATATAGCTATGATGAAAGAGGCTTTTGTGGAGCGTAGAGATGAAGCTGTTAAACTTATAAATGAAATAGATGGGCTTAGTGTGCTAAAACCTGATGGTGCATTTTACCTTTTTGTAAACACTAAAGAGATAACTACAGACACACTTAAACTTGCAAAAGATCTACTAGATACAAAACTGGTAGCTGTAGTCCCAGGTGAAGCTTTTGGAACTCCAGGGTATTTTAGACTAAGCTTTGCAACTGATCTAAATACTATTCGTGAGGGTATAAAAAGAATTTCTGAGTATGTAAAAGAGAACTACTAGCTCTTTTGAGATCCTCTGGCTTGACCAGAGGATGACGAAGGTGTTGTCATTAGCAACTCCAACTCCCGTCATTCCCAACTCCAACTCCCGTCATTCCCAACTTGATTGGGAATCTAACCTCATAAGCTAGATCCTCTGGTCAAGCCAGAGGATGACGAAAAGAAAGCCAGAGAATGACGAAAGAAAGCTAGAAGATTACACTAAGCTACTTAATAAGTCTTGCTAGCTTCCCTTGGATCTTAAGCCACGTCTTATGATCCATAAATGGAAAACCTGCATAAGTCTTTCCACTTGTTTTTACACTCTTTGTCACACCTGTTCTTGCTGCAAATATGTTAAACGCAGCTATCTCTAAGTGACCAGATACACCTGACTGTGCACCAAAAACATTGCTTCTAGCGATCTTTGAAGAACCAGCAAAACCACTCTGTGCAGCCACAACACTATACTCACCTATCTCACAGTTATGACCTACTTGTATAAGGTTGTCTAACCTAACTCCAGTTTTTATCTTTGTCGATCCAAAAACAGCCCTGTCAATTGAGACATTTGAACCTATCTCTACATCATCTTCGATTACAACATTTCCGTTTTGGTATATCTTATTGTGCTCACCCATCTTATTTGAAGCAAATCCAAACCCATCACTTCCAACAACTGTTCCAGAATGAATGATGCAGTCATTTCCAACTATACACTCTTTATATACTACAACATTAGGGTAAAGAATTGTGTTATCTCCAACTTTAGCATTTGAACCAACATATACACCTGCCATTATAGTTGAGTTTTTACCTACGATCGCACCATTTGCGATCTCAGCTTTTAAAGAGACCTTTGTACCCTCACCTACTACAGGCTCAGGTAGATCATCATCTTCAACAGGTGTTGCAAAATATTTTGAAAGTGTAGCCATCTCCCAGTAAGGTGAGTTTACAACAAGTGCTACGCAACCATCTGGAAGTTTATCTTTGTTTGACTCATCAACTAAAACTGCTCCAGCTTTTGTGTTAGTAAGATCTTTTGTGTACTTAGCGTTTGAAATAAATGAGATCTCATCACAAGAAGCATCTACTAGAGTGTTGATACCATTTACTTCAAAACCATCATCTTTTAGATCAACCCCAACTATAGATGCTAGTTCCTTTAGTCTCAAAACTTACCTCTCTAACGCTACAGAGCCACTTCTAACGATCTCTTTAGGGTTGTATCTTCTTATGATCTTTAGGTAGTTATCAACTCTTTTTGGCTCATCAACCACCATTGCGATCACAACATTGTCCCCAACATTTACGATCTTGCCATTGTAAGCTTCACAAAGCGTTTTAATATCTGTTATGTTCTCAGATATTGGAAACTTGATCATAGCCATCTCTTTTTCAACTAGATCTGCATGTTCATAAACTCTATATATTGGGATAAGCTTATGAAGCTGTTTTGTAATCTGCTCGATCACACGTACACTTCCAGATGTGACTATTGTTAGTCTTGAGTACTTACTCTCCGGGATCGGTGCAACTGTAAGCGATGTTATGTTATATCCACGTGCAGAGAAAAGATCTGTTATACGAGATAAGACACTTGATTCATTAACAACAATTACAGATACCACTCTTCTTTCGTCAATTTCGTGCATCATTACTTATCTCCTTTCTTTTCTAATAACATCATGTTAAATAAACTTCCACCTGCTTTCTTACTGAAAGAGGGGTTTTATTTGAAAAGTGTGGATACCCTCTATCTTTAAACCAATCCTTTT
>JBEPWC010000344.1:0-2146 GCA_041642615.1 Sulfurimonas sp.
CTGTAGAGTGACGGGTTGTACCTATTACTTTTATTTGGTTATGTTTAAACTGCTTGATCATCCTCTCATAAGAGACATCTACAGATATATACTGGGTTGTTGTTGCATGCTTGTCTTTTAATCCTGCATATCCGATTTTTTGTGCCGGAATACCAAGGTACTCAGAAAAAACTGCGATCATATCCCATGTAGTCATCTCTTTCTTTTTGACATGAACTATTAGGGTGTTGCCCTTACCTTTAAACTCAAACGCGGGGATCTCATCTACTAGAAAATCATCCTTTGTTTGGTAAAACTCAAAATCAATATCGCCGACACTTTCTAAATATTCTCTTTTTCTCATAATGCTAAAAACTTTAATTCTTTTGAAGCGATAGTTATATCTTTTTCTATCGCTTTTTTCAACTCACCAAGTGAATCAAATTTTTTGTTATCTCTTATAAATGAGATAAAACTAATACTCGCTTTGTTTTTACAGACCACCTCACCATCAAGTATATGACTCTCTATAGCAAAACTTCCATCAGTAGTAACGCGATGCCCTACAAAACTAACAGATGGGTGGTAATGCTCCTCATCATCTACTCGTGTTAAAGTGGCATAAACACCTTCTTTTGGTACTAAAAACCCCTCTTCTGAAGATATGTTGATCGTAGCTACAAGCTCTTTTGAACCGATCCCCTGACCTACCTCTTTAGAACCTCTAATAGTGTAGTTATGACCCAAAAAAGCGTTGGCACCTTTTATATCGCCTATGCCAAGTTTTGCACGGATCTTGTGGGAGTGGATCGAATCCCCATCCAAAGAAACCTCATCAACCACTTTTACCTCACCACCTTCACACTCCTTGAGAAACAACTCTTTTAAGTCATTAAAATTATACTTTCTGTTTTTTCCAAAGTGAAAGTCATACCCTACAACTATTTTTTTTAGCTTTGGAAAATTCTCCTTTAAAAAAGAGACAAACCCCACACCATCTAAATGGCGAATATCATCAAGGTTTAAGTACATTATTGGGTATTTTGTAAAGTTTTGGCGTTCCTTTTTTGGTGTTAGGTTTGCGTAGCCTGTTTCTATAACTACAATTGTTCCCATCTCACCTAGCTCACTAAAAAGGTGCTGATGACCTATATGCATACCATCAAAACCTCCGATGGCTATAGCAGTACTGTTTTTCATCTCTTATCTATCCTCTCTATAAACTCTCAACTTACTAAACCTCTAGCTCACCAGCTAGTCTTTTATAGACTTCACTGCTTTTTAAAAGCTCTTTGTGTGTACCAGAAGCTACTATGCAACCTTTTTGCATCACTAAGATCTTATCAGCATGCTCGATCGTACTTAGTCTATGTGCAATTGTTATGGTGATCTTGTCTTTTGTATAAGAATCTAGTGCTTCTTGGATTCTTTTTTCACTCTCATTGTCTAGTGCTGACGTTGCCTCATCAAAAAGTAGTAGCGATGAGTGTTTGTAAATAGCCCTAGCAATAGCGATACGCTGACGCTGACCACCTGAAAGATTAGATCCAAACTCTTCCATTTTAGTGTATATGCCATTATCTAACTCTGAAACAAACTTTGTAGCATCAGCTAACTTGAGGGCTTCTTGCACTTTATCCTCATCTATCTCGTCCGACCCATAAGCTACATTTGCAGCCAATGTGTCTTGAAAAATATATATACGCTGAGTTACTAAAGATATATGGTGTTTTAATGAGCTGTTTTCATACTCTTTTATGTTTTTACCGTTTATATAGACACTACCACTGTCTGGATCAAAAAAGCGAAGCAACATGTTTATAAAAGTAGACTTACCGCCACCACTATCACCAACTAGTGCAATATTTTCTCCTGAGCTTATTTTAATATTTACATCATTTAGAGCATAGCTGTCTTCATATCTTAAAGTTACGTTTTTGTATTCTATTTCTTTTATGTCATCAACTAGTGCTATATCTCCATACTCTATGCGGTTTTTAGTATCTAAAACTTCAAATATTCTCTCACTAGCAGCTATTGCATCTTGTATTTTTGCATAGATCGCACCAACCTTTTTAACCGGATCAAACATCAGTCCAACTGCAGTTAAAAAGGCTGTGAACTCACCAACAGTCATATTGCCATCATATACCTCTCTACCACCTAC
>JBEPWC010000345.1:0-2144 GCA_041642615.1 Sulfurimonas sp.
TAGATGTTTGTGAGTCCGTCTGTAATGCTGATTTCTTCTATCTTTTTCTTATCAGTGATATCAAGACGTATGGCATAGTAGCCCTTGATATTTTTTTCATTGTCAAATATAGGCTCTATGATAGCGTCTACCCAGTAATAATCCCCGTCTTTTTTACGATTTTTAACCTCGCCTCTCCATATCTTTCCGGACCTTATGGTACTCCACATGTCTTGATACGTAGAGTCTGGCATGTCCTTGTGTCTTAACATTCTGTGATTTTGGCCTATAAGCTCTTCTTTTGCGTATCCGCTTATTTTTGAAAACGCTTCCGAGATGTTTAGTATGGCGCCATTGGCGTCTGTAGAGGACGTGATGACATAGTTTTCAATCAGTTGCTTTTTAAAGAGATTTGCTTCATTTTGTTTTTTATCTAAAAACTGGTTAATTAGTTTAAACTTAAGCTCCTCTTCTAAAATCGGCTTTTGGAGGAGATCGTTTGCTCCATTTTTATAAAACTGTATTTTTACATTTTCGTCCTGTTCGGATGTCGCTACCAAAACAGGGGTCTCAGCATTTTTAGCGTCTAATCTAAATTGCTTTACAAACTCCAATCCATCCATCACCGGCATATGGTAGTCACTTATAATCATAGACACGTCATTGTTGGTTTTTAATAGCTCTATCGCCTCTTGGCCATTTTTAGCCGTGATGACGTTTAAGGAGATTTTTTTGAGTATTTTTTCCGTATTTTTAAGTGAAGTTTGCGAGTCGTCTACAAGCAGCACTTTTTTACTGGAGCAGTAGTCAATAGCTTCAATAAGGCGCATGATATATTTTATGCCATTAGTATCTTTGAAAACGTAGTCTATGATATTTGGATAATTGCCGTCTTCCAAGAATTTAGATTCTATGTTTGAGCTAAATAAAATAGTTGGCACTTTATGCGAAGCTAGAAGTTCCAAGTGTTCATTGTCGGAGACGCCAAGGAAATAGAGATTTGTTACTGCTATGAAAAAGTTGTGTTGTTTGAGTAAATCTTGAGCTCCATCTATAGACTTGGTTACAAACAGTTCTATGCCCAACTCCTGTGTAATTAAATTTTTAAACATTGAAGCAGCAACGCTGGAGTTGTCTAAAATTATGATTTTTTTCTTCATGGCGCTTCCATCTTTTCTTTTGATTTTACTACAATGAAGCTGAGAATTATATATGATTGCTTCTGTTCTTCTATTAAGTAGAGATTGGTTATAGTTTGTCTTCTACAATTTAAAGTCGAGGTTGAAAAATGTTGGGTTTGCAAGATGACGTGGATGATATTGAACTCAAACAGAGGTGGAGACTCTACTGGATATACTCTGTTTTTGAACTTTCAAATATTAAACTTCAAGAATCATCATGGATGAAAAGTGAGACGCAAGGCGTGAACGAGGAAAATATCTGGTCCTCGTCTTTTGCCGAGTCTAGCTCTGCTTACTTTGACAATCTCGCGCTCTTTGAAGGATATGACAAAGCTGTAAAGTATGGAAACGTCACGCAAGAAGAGGCGCAAAACGCAGCTGCGTTTCATGCTCTTTTTTGTCTGTATGACGAACCAAGTGACAATCCGGCAGATATTCTGCAAGATGAGGAGTGGATAGAAGTCACGCAAGCAGCTAAAACATTTTGGCGCTATCTAAAAAACAATACAAAATCTCAAAGAGAACTTGATTTGGTTCAAGAACTCGAAAAGAACTACTAAAACTCAAGGAAACAAAACTTATGAAAATCACAAAAAACGTACTCGTACATATAGACTACTCACTTAAAGATGAGCATGGCGCGCATCTTAATCCTGATGAAGAGGAGCTTATTTATTTGCACGGCGGGCACGGGCATGTCTTTAGCAAGTTAGAAGAGCGTCTTGAAGGCAGAGAAGCGGGTGACAAGTTTTGCGTCACGATAGAACCAGAAGCCGCGTTTGGGATTTATGATGAGAGTCTGCTTGAGAAAGAGTCTTTGAGTAATTTGCCTGAGGATATCGGTGAGGGTGAAGAGCTTGAGAGCGTGGATGAGCAGAGCGGGCAAACAGTAGTATATGTTGTGAAAAGGATAGAAGAGGAGCATGCGCTCTTAGACGCCAACCATCCGCTCGCGGGAAAAACTCTCACCTTTGATGGCGTAAT
>JBEPWC010000346.1:0-2137 GCA_041642615.1 Sulfurimonas sp.
ATGAAGCACTAAAACTCTTGCAAAACCAGAAAGTAGATTATCTTTTAGTTGATTGGTATATGCCTGATCTTGATGGGCTTGGACTTTTAGAAGTGTTACAAAAGCAAGATATTAAGATTCCAAATATTTTTATGATAACAGCTCAGTCTAAAAAAAGACTTCTAAAAAAAGCAAAAAAAAGTGGTATAAGTGTAGATAAGGTCTTAGAAAAACCATATACACCATCTGAGTTGTACTATGTTTTATTTGATCAAAAAGTAGATCTATTTAAAGATCAAGATGAAAAACTAAAACTAAACCAGACAAAAAAAGCATTAGTGGTAGAGGATAACGAAACAAACCAGATAGTAGCAAGAAGTGTACTTGAAGATATGGGGTTTGATGTAGAGATCGCAGTAGATGGAGTAAGTGGTGTACAAAAAGCACAAACACAAGAGTTTGATATGATCTTTATGGATCTGCAGATGCCAAATATGGATGGGTTTGAAGCTACTAAAAAGATCAGAGAGTTTGACAAAAAAACACCGATCGTAGCACTAAGTGCAGCTGTAATGGCAAAAGATAAAGAGCTAACAAAAGAGGCTGGGATGGATGAACACCTCTCAAAACCAATAGCTAAAGATAAACTCCAAGAGGTTATAAAAAAATACTTCGATACACAAAATAATGATACACAAAACCAAGATGATACTAGTCAAAGTAGTGAACTTGATATAGAGTGCATAAACATGCCAGAGCTACAAGAGAGGGTAAACAATAACCAAGAACTTATAAAGAAGATGCTAAATCAGTTTTATGATAACTACAAAGACAAAGTAAAAACCATAAAAGAGTTAAACATAGATTCAAAAGAGTTTGATAGCCTTATGCACGCACTAAAAGGTGTTAGTGGAAACCTCTCTATGACAAAACTTTATGATCTATCAAAAACTATATATGAGAGTGAGTCTGTAGAGTTTAAGTCTGAACATATAGATGAGTTAGTAGAAGAGTTAGAAGATGTACTAAATCAGATACAGAGTCAAAAACATAGCGATGAAGATCAAAGTAGTGAAGCTAAGTATGATCAACAGAGTGTCAAAGAGATAGTTGATGAGTACATCCAAAAGTTTGATAGTGGTAGTTTCATAAGTGACTCTCAAGCAAAAGAGTTATACGAGATTGTCTCACAAAAAGATAAAAAACAAGCCAAGGAGTTAAATGATTTAATAGAGTCATATAACTATAAAGAGGCTAAAAAAGTACTAGAGGATATGTATGAAAAATATAAATAGTTGGCTCTTAGGAGTTTTTATAATAGTTGCTATTTTTGTTATAGTTGAGGGGTATATTCAGTACAACAACACTACGCAAAATGCAAAAACACAAACTCAAAACCTCTCTTTAATGTTAGAGAAAAAAATACAAAGTGATTTTGATCAGATAGATAGTGTGCTAAGCTTTGCTGAGTCTATCTACCTAAAACTTCCTAAAGAGCATAGAGACTTTAAAAACGCAGATAAAAAACAGCAACAGCATATAGTATCTAAAAGGGTAAAAGCACTTGTAGATAGTTTTGAGATCATAGAGCGGATAAACTTTATAGACAAAGATGGTCAGTTAGTATTTTCCTCAGATTCTATCTTTGAAGATATAAGTGTAGCGGATCGTCCCCACTTTCAAAAACTAAAAAATGACAAAAAATTTAGAGATGAATTTATTTTAGAATTAAATACAAAAAAAAGGGAAGGGATAATTAACAAAAACTTTAATAATTTATTTTCTGAAAATGTAATTTGAGATAATATTATTGAGTCAAAAAATTGTTCATGATTTTGAATAAAAGAAAGTGAAGATTGTTATAATTGTTATGATATTTATAATTCTAAAGATTGTATAGATTTATGTTATTTTTGAAATCATTGTAATTTGATTCTAGATTCTATGTGAGTGTGAAACAATTCTAGTAAAATAGCATTTTCATATATGTGTTACGATAACGTAAATAATCTTACTTATTGTATGCATTGTGTTAATAATTCTAAAAATCTTTTTTGATGTGTTTGATTAAAAAACAAAGAATATTGTATATTAAATAAACAATATACAAAAGATGAATATGAAAAACTTGTACCCAAAATTATTGGGCATATGAAAA
>JBEPWC010000347.1:0-2135 GCA_041642615.1 Sulfurimonas sp.
TGGACGCCATACATAAAAGTTTGGTAATGCACGAAATTGTGACAGATGCTCGATAGGTTGGTGAGTTGGACCATCTTCACCTACACCTATAGAGTCGTGTGTCCAGATAAAAAAGTGCTGAATTCCCATTAGTGCCGCTATACGAGCCGATGGTTTTAAGTAGTCTGAAAATACAAAAAATGTAGCTGAAAACGGCAATATACCACCATAAAGACCCATAGCATTTACGATCGAAGCCATAGCGTGTTCACGGATACCAAAGTAGATGTTACGCCCTTTTGGAAATACACCCATATCTTTTAGATCTGTTTTGTTTGATGGGCTAAGGTCTGCTGATCCACCAATAAAACTTGGGATCGCCCTTGCAATAGCGTTCATGATCTTACCGTTAGTTCCACGAGTAGCTTCGCCCCTTTGGAACTTTGGCCACTCTATACGTGAAAAGTCTGGATTTTGAAGTGCCTCTAGAGCTTCGTTTTGCTCCATTAATGGCATTGTCTTTTGAGAGTGGATCCACTCACGCTCTTTTAGATCACCCTCTTCTATAGCACAACGAAATCGTGCCATTACATCTTCATCTACAAAAAATGTTTTCTCTGGATCAAACCCGCATGCCTCTTTTGCTTCTTTAATCACATCTTCGCCTAGTGGAGCACCATGAGAGTGATGTGAACCCTCTAGAGAACATGCACCTTTTGCAATAACTGTATTTGCTATGATCAGCGTTGGTTTTTTACTTGCTTTTGCTGTTGTTAGTGAGCTATCGATCTCATCAAAGTTATGACCATCACACTCTAAAACATCCCAACCTTGAGATTCAAATCTACCACGGATATCTTCACTTATACTAAGATCAGTATTACCCTCAATAGTTATGCAGTTTGAGTCATAGATAACTACTAAATTATCTAGCTTATTATGCCCTGCAATCGAACAAGCCTCATAGCTGATCCCCTCTTCTAGATCACCATCACCACATAAACAATATACATTATGATCTATCATAGATGCAGTCTCACTATTTACTTGAGCTGCCATAAACTTTGAAGCCATAGAAAAACCAACAGCGTTTGCGATCCCTTGACCAAGTGGACCTGTAGTTATCTCTATACCCTCTGTGTGACCATACTCTGGATGTCCTGGAGTTTTAGAATCTAGTTGACGAAAGTTTTTAAGGTCTTCTAACTCTAATCCATAACCCCAAAGATAGTAAAGCGAATAGATGAGTCCTGTTCCATGCCCACCTGAAAAAACTAAACGATCACGATTTAACCACGATGGATTTTTAGGGTTATGGTTCATATGCTCACTTAAAACTACTGCTATATCAGCAAGTCCCATTGGTGCACCTGGGTGACCACTGTTTGCTGTTTGAACCATATCTGCTGCTAAAAACCTAATTGTATTTGCCATTTTCTGACGCATTTGATTACCCATTATTCTTTATCCTTAATTTTATTTCTATGTCTATTTATGTATTTTGTAAGTAAAGATGAGAGCGATTTTTTTAAGTTCTCATCAAAACTGCTCAACTCATTTAAGAGTTCATCCGCCAATGTATTTGCTTCATTGATAGACTCTGACAAGCCTATCAAGGTAACAAAACTGTTTTTATCTTCGTCATTATTAGTCAGCTTTCCAGCCTCTTCATCTGTTTGGGTTACATCTAAAATATCATCTTGGATCTGAAAGAGTAATCCAAGTTTTATACCAAAGTCATATAGTTTCTCGCCTAACTCCTCTTTACCTACTATGATCGCACCCATCTTTAATGAAGCTGCTATCAGTTTTGCTGTTTTGTTTGTATGGAGCACTTTAACATCATCTATACAAAGGGGTTGATTTTCAAAATAACAATCGATCGCTTGACCTAAAACCATACCGTTTAAACCACCATTTGATGAGAGCTCACGTATTAGGTTTACCCTTGTATGATCTGAATAAGGTGAGTTTGAGAGTACCTCAAAGCTGTAGGTATTTAGTGCATCACCTACAAGGATAGCTGTAACTTCATCGTAAGTTACGTGAAGCGTCGGTTTTCCACGACGAAGGGGTGAGTCATCCATTGCTGGAAGATCATCGTGGATAAGTGAGTATGTGTGCAAAAGCTCTACCGCATATGCAGCATACATTGC
>JBEPWC010000348.1:0-2131 GCA_041642615.1 Sulfurimonas sp.
TAACGAAGTAGATTGTAGCTTCTCTTTTCACCCATAAGGGCAACATGTAAAAGATTCATCTTCTGCGTTAAACTTCATTTAACGATACTTGTATCGCCAAATAAAGTTCGCCTTGAATCTAAACCTTTTACATGTTGTTATCTATGAAATTATTTATGGTCTCTTACTTATATCTCTAAAAGGACAGTATCACGCCTAGTTTGTTCAAACTTTCTACACCCACTCTCAAATGCACCGTTCTCACCCACTATGACACACCTATGTTTAGCTCTTGTGATCGCTGTGTAGATTAGCTTTGTATTGTGCATTATAAAGTGTGAAAATGTCATAGGCATCACAACTATGTCGTACTCCATACCTTGGACTTTATGGATAGTTAAAGCGTATGAGAGTGAGAGGTAGTTTTTAAGCTCGTCATACTCATACACTACTACTACATCCTCATTTGGGTAAAAAACAAACACCTGTTCTTGATCCTCATCTATCTTAAAAAGTAGTCCGCTCATCCCGTTAAATATACGCCTTTGTGCTGGATCTTCATCCTCTTTAAAAGCGTTCCCGCTCCAAGAGGTCATATTTTCATTTTTTGTGTGGATCACCTTGTCCATCAAGCGAAACTCTAACTCCCCTCGCTTTACACATTTTTTAGGGTTTGGATTAAAGTACTCTTGTAAAACTTTGTTTAAATTGTTGCTACCTAAAGTCCCGCCCCTCATAGGTGTGATCACTTGAAAGTAGTTCAAATACTCTTTAATCTCTTTGTTTTTTAAGCGATACCTTGCTTTTTCTACAGACCCAACTACTAGATGTAGTATATGGTTTATGATGTTTTGGGAGTTTTGTTCACGTAGATCACTTAGTTCATTTTGTGAGAGTTGATTTTTTAAAGCGTAGTAGTTTTGAATACTTATATCTACAAACTCAAAATCATCATAACTAGCTCTATACTGCGGTATTATACCTTGGCGGATATCGTTAGCGATCAGGGTTATTGCTTGATCATCACTCTGTCTGTAGATCTTGGTTAGCTTTACTATTGGGGCTATGTTTAGGCTTAGCACATCACTTAGAACATTTCCAGCCCCTATAGGTGGTAGTTGTGCGTCATCTCCAACTATGATCAAAACAGCATCACGATGGATTTTTGCTAAAAGCCTTGCAAAAAGTGAGGAGTTGATCATGGAGGCTTCATCGATAAGCATAACTGAAAATGGAAAGTCATCTCTATCTTCATACTTAACTAAAAGCGATTGAATAGTCGCAGACTCATACCCAGTTGTGTCTGCAATTCTCTGAGATGCTATACCACTTAGTGCACATGTCATGATCGCTTTTTCATCATGTTTAGTATTTAAAAGTTTAAGTATGGTTTTAGATGTAGTTGACTTACCAGTCCCTGCATACCCAACTAAAAAGAGTATATTTGCACCCTCATTTATGGTTTTAACGGCATCTAGTTGCTGATCTCCAAGTTCAAGGTCGCTATCTTTTAAAAAGCCATCTAGATCTTTTACTAAAACATCGTTTTGTTTTTTAGCACGTCTAGTAAACTCATCATATAGGTATTTTTCAGCGTCATACAGTCTAGCGGGAGAGACTCTGTTGTTTTTCATCAAAACTATGCTTTGCTCACCCACCCGCTCTACTAAAATAGCCTCAAACAGATTAACATCACTAAATCCAAGCAGCTCACTTAACCCATCAAAAAGGATCTCTTTTGATATACATGAGTTTCCTTGAGATTCACAATAATCTAAAAGAAGATAATCCATAGCAGAACTTAGGCGGTTTTCGTCATCAGCTTTTACACCCATCTTTAAGGCTAACTCATCTGCACGTTTAAATCCAATACCTTGGATTGAGGTTAGTATATATGGGTTGTTTTTTATCTTTTTACATGGTTCATCTACATCTTTTAGTGAAGATGCTATTGTGGTAAGTAGAGATGGGGAGACCTCATAAGGGCTTAAAAACTCACCTATCTCACGCATGGAACGAAACTTCTTCCAGCTAACTTGGATCTTTTTAAGACGTTTTTCTTTGATCCCTTTAAACTCTAAAAGTCTCTCAATGTCATTATCTAAAATATTTATAAGCTCTTCTTCGCCAAACTTCTCTATAAGCTCAGCGG
>JBEPWC010000349.1:0-2126 GCA_041642615.1 Sulfurimonas sp.
CGTTTGGTTCGGGTGCATTAATACCGATTAGTCTTACATATTGTGTGACTCCATTAAATCCCACTACAACCGTATCACCATCTACAACGCGCATGAAAGGGTATGATTCCCCATTTTTATGGCTGGCCGATTCGACAATTTTTTCTTTTTTTTCTTGAGCGGACTCCACTTCGGTAGGAGCATCAGCTTGTGTCGGTGACAAGAGCAGGTAGACAAGTCCTGCGTTAAAAACAAGCGAGACAAAGAGTAGTGCATATGTAAATCTTTTTTGCATAGCTAAACTCTACCATAGTTTATATCTTTTTATAAAACAAGACACGTTGCGGTACTTTGACACTGGAGAAAAAGTATTTTAGAACCGGAAAACAGAGGGAAATTACCTTGACGGTGAACGACTGTTCACCTATACTTTAAACATAAAGATTAAGACACTATTCATTCCATTAAGAAAAGACATTATCAACATTTGTAACCATATACCAACATGAACAAGAAGACACTTTCAAAGGAAATATATAAAGAGCTCAGTAGACTTAACGGTCAGATTGACGTAAAAATCATAAAAGGTCGACCTTATAAAACCGAGGCACGTCGTCATAAGATACTCTTATCTACTTTGCGAAGACTCCATAAAGAATCCACAACACGTTCAGGAAACAAGTGGTTTGTTTTCAAGAAGAGTCCTGTTCGTCGAAGACTTGAGAAAGGAGTGAGTTCTCGTTTACTCCCGTGGAACTTTGCATAACCGTATGGAACAAATACATAACTACAAAAAAAAGATTGAGGCCTTCTATAAAAAACATAAACGCATGCCCGGTTATAGTGAGATGTGTACGCTCTTTGGATTCTCTTCAAAAAATGCGGTAGCAAAAGTGGTACAAAAACTCATAGACGCAGGACTTGTTAAAAAAGATGAACAAGGAAGGTTGGTGCCGTTCTCACTTTCAGAAGAGATACCATTGGTTGGATACGTGGAGGCGGGTTTACCTTCTCCGGCCGAAGAGGTGACACTTGATCATGTCACTATAGAAGATTTGCTTTTGGGACAAAAAGAGAAGATGTATCTTTTGCGCGTGAAAGGATTGTCCATGATAGATGCCGGCATCCATGAGGGAGATTTGCTTCTTGTTGAACGCGTAGATGCCGCAAAAGTAAATAGCATTGTCGTTGCCCAGGTAGATGGTGAGTGGACAGTAAAGTATCTCCGTGAAAAGCAAGGAAAGAAATACCTTGAAGCTGCAAATAAAGACTTCGAAGACATATGGCCGGAAGAGAGTTTAGAGATAGGCGGTGTAGTGAGAAGTGTTATCAGAACATACTAAGTAATTTATAGCTTTGCATAATTTAAACATAGTCACTTCGCTCCTTATTTAACTAAATTTGAAATTTATAATTTTTAATCAATTTACAATGACTCAATGTAAACTTGTCCTGTTGTGCTATGTAAACAATAAAAATTAAATTATTTAATATAAATTTTAAATTAAAAACTAAAAATTTTATACATATGCACAGAGCAGTATCATTTGTAAGGACATCAAAAGATGTGTCACCACAAAAACACGTAAAAAATGAAAAAGTAGTATGTGCTTCATGTAGATACACGCTTGAAGATGGTTTTGATACGGAAGGTGATTACAAGAACCCGCTCTCACTTGACGCACTTTTTATACAGCATCCTGCCGCTACCTATTTTGTTGTGGTGGGCAAACGTAGTGAAATTACCATTTCTGAAAATGAGCATATCGGTGTTTTAAAGGGCGACATACTTACTATAGACAGAGCGATTACACCTAGTGTTGGAAAACTTGTTTTGGCCGTACATGATGGGTCGTTTCTCTTGAGTCGTCTTGTTGAACATAAGGGAGAACGTTTTCTCATACAAAACCAGCATGAGCACATGGCGCTCTCCAACGAAGCAGATACTGACACCTACATTTGGGGAACAGTCTCTTCGTTAAGTAGAAAAGTGTAAGACTGTGTATGGCCACTGCTATAGCACTTGTTGATTGTGACAACTTCTTCGTGTCATGTGAACGGTTGTTTCGTCCAGATTTACAAAAAAAACCGGTAGTAATTTTATCAAGTAATGACGGATGTATTATTTCGCGATCTGAAGAAGCAAA
>JBEPWC010000350.1:0-2083 GCA_041642615.1 Sulfurimonas sp.
CCAGTCTTTTTCAAAGTTCTACTCATGTGCGGGTGTGCTGATCGGAGCTGTGTTTTCTAATAAAGAAAATATAAAAAACTTAGAACAACCCATATGGAACTTGTCATCATTTGATGTAGAGTTTTTAACACAAAGACTAAACGACAAAGAGTTTGTAAGGCGTTCTAAAAAACTTCATAAAAAACAAAAACAAGAGTTAAAAAAGATACTTGAGAGATCAAAACTTTTCTCTTGTGTTTACCAGAGTGATGCAAACTTTTTTTTAGTTAAATGTAAAGATGGCAAAAAGCTATTTAATCACCTGTTAAAACACAAAATTTTAGTAAGAACCTGTGGGAGCTTTGATCTTCTAACTAACGAGTATCTGCGTTTTGCAGTAAAAGACAAAGCCTCACACAAACAGCTAAAACTAGTGTTAGGAAACTACTGTGAGTAATGTTTTGGTTGTGATCTTAGCTTACTTGCTAGATAGAATATTTGGCGAGTTTAGGTTTGTAAAACACCCCATCGTTATGATCGGTGATCTTGTGGATTTTTTTGAAGGTAAGTTTTACAAAGACTCTATACTTAGAGGTGCTGTTCTTGTTGTGTTTGTGCTTTTTATAGTTGCTTTGGTAACACTCATGGTTGAGTTTTACCTAAAATATTTACCATTTTATTTAGAGATCACAATAACCTCAGTTTTAGCATCTATATTTGTCGCTCACAATATGCTTTTAGAGAGTATAAAAGATGTTTTAAAAGCAGAAGATAAAAAAGAAGCGATCTCTATGCTTGTCTCACGTGATACCGATCAGATGAGTGATAGCGAGATCTACAAAGCATCCATAGAAACCTACGCTGAAAACCTCAGTGATGGTGTTGTCGCTCCACTGTTTTACCTTTTGTTTTTTGGACTTTTTGGGATAGTTGTATATAAAGCCGTAAACACTATGGACTCCATGGTTGGGTACAAAAATAAGCGTTATAAGAACTTTGGCAAAGTTGCAGCTAGGCTTGATGATCTGCTTAACTATATACCCTCTAGGATCACAGCTGTTTTGATCATGCTAAATTCAAAGAAGGCAAGACAAATGTACGGTGTTTTTGGCTTTTACAAAGATGGACAAAAACATGAAAGCCCAAATGCCGGACATCCGATCACAGCGATGGCTTTAGTTCTTGGTGTAAAGCTAGGTGGAGACACCTACTACTTTGGCAAACTAAAACATAAACCCCACTTTGGTGAGGGCAGAGAAAACATAACAAAAGAGGATGTAAAAAATGGGCTACAGATCTTGGCTTGAAGAACACGCAAATAAGCATAAAAAGATAGTAGATAAACTACTGAGTAATAATTTCAGCAAAACAGAAATAATAGAGTATTTTGATTTTGAAAACATGGTCAAAATGGAGAAAGACTTTTGTCCACTCTACGCAGAAAATAAAAAATGCCACGACATAGAGAAACTAAACTGCTACCTGTGTGCATGTCCAAACTTCCGCTTTAGTGATCAGGGAGTTGAAAAGATAGATGGCAAAACAAAGTACAGCTACTGTGAGATAGAGTCTAAAAAAGGCTCCCTCTCAACCTACGGCGATGCGATCCACCAAAACTGCTCTGGATGTGATGTACCGCATGTGAAAAAGTATGTAGAAGAGCATTTTGATTTGGAGTGGAAGAAGATTATGAATGGGTGTGATTTAGATATACAAACCTAACTTAAATAATACAAGTTGTACTATTTTTGCTAAAAATTTAAAAAAATAGTACAATATCTCATAAAGTATCCTAAAAAAGGTTGGTATATGGATTTTTATTTTGTTGAATACAGTGATGATCAAAGAAAAACATATATCAATTCAGAGATGCAATACAAAAGCTATCTTGAGAGACTTCTAAGATACAACAAATCTTTTAGATTTAGAATGGGATGGAATAAGTCTAAAGGTAAAGAGTACCTTTTTAAAGAGTGTTTAGATACTAAACAAAATCGTTCGTTAACGTTTACTAAACTGGAATCTCTTCCTTGCTTTTGGACGACCCGGTTTCTTTCTTTCTACTTCACGCGGATCTCTGGTAAGCAGTTTATTGGCTTTCAGC
>JBEPWC010000351.1:0-2081 GCA_041642615.1 Sulfurimonas sp.
TGGGCCACTAGGTCCTGTTGATTTGCTTTTTGCTAGTTCTATAAACTTGCTTTTTAGCTTACTTCCTTTAAGTGGTTTAAGCTCTTTTGCTATATCTTTTGCTTCATTTTCACTTTTTACAAGTATGTGACGAGCGTGAACCGACTCTTTTTCATTAAACTCTTCTTTATTTGAGTCATAGTATTTTTTAACATCTTTGTTAGAGATACTTACTTTGTCTAACTCTTTTTTTTGCCAAACTTGAACTGCTAACTCTTTTTTTATCCTCTTTAGAACTTCATTGTACTCATCTTTATACTCTTTTGTATCCATGATCCCATTTTTTTTCGCATCTTCATAGATTAGTTCTTTTGCTATAAGCTGCTCTAAAACTTGGTTACGAAGCTGTTGCTGCTTCTCTGCTGGAACTTGATTAAATCTACCTTGCGTTGCTTGCATCAACTCAGAATCAACCTCTTGTTCTGTGATCGCTTTGCCATTTACTGTTACAAGCGTGTTTGCCATACCTAGTGTTGACAATATTGTAAGTGAAGTTACAACCTTAGTTATTAGTCTCATATATAATCCTACCTTGTTAAAATTAAAAAAATTTTAGTAGTAATAAGACAACAATAAATAAACAAAGATATAATTCAGGTATGAAAAAGGTAAAAAAAGCAACTAAAAAAGAGATCCAAGAGATCCACACAAGATTTATTGAGCGTTATAGCGATGCTGTAACAGAGTTAGAATACAAAAATGCATATGAGCTTGTTGTAGCTGTAGCACTCTCGGCTCAGTGTACGGACAAGCGTGTAAACTTGATCACACCAGCTTTATTTGAGGCATACCCTGATCCACTAAGCCTCTCGCAAGCAAGTTTAGATGACATAAAAGCACTAATAAGATCATGTTCATTTTTTAACAACAAAGCAAAAAACCTTTTGTCTATGGCTAAAACGGTAGTAGAAGCGTTTGGTGGTGAGATCCCAATGAATGAAAAAGATCTTCAGCGTCTTGCAGGTGTAGGTCAAAAAACAGCAAATGTTGTGATGATCGAATACACGGGAGCTAATCTAATGGCAGTTGATACACATGTATTTCGTGTCTCACACCGTTTGGGTTTAAGTGATGACAAGAGTGCAAAAGCAACTGAAGCTACACTTGTTAAAAAATTTAAAAATGATCTTCACGCACTTCATCAGGGGATGGTTTTGTTTGGCCGCTACATATGTAAAGCAAAAAATCCAAAATGTGATGAGTGTTTTTTAACAGATATGTGTAAGACAACTGATATTTTTAAGGTATGATTTTTGCTTATAGAAGTTTTATGAAAACGACATTACTAC
Organism: Sulfurimonas sp.; assembly: GCA_041642615.1. Classification (GTDB taxonomy): domain Bacteria; phylum Campylobacterota; class Campylobacteria; order Campylobacterales; family Sulfurimonadaceae; genus Sulfurimonas. The sequence continues at coordinate 1,329 of JBEPWC010000351.1, forward strand.
TAACATCTACTTTATTTTTAGTTTTTTTAACAGGCTGTGTAAACAAACACGGGATCTCTGCAAAATACTACTCAGACTGCCAAGAGTACTACGATCTACAGGGCTACTACCACAAAGAGTGTGGAAAAGACGACATAATCACATACGATGAGATCAAAGACTCATTCAAAGAAAAAGAACAAAACCCAGAAAATAAAAACGTTTGGTAGCACCCTCGCATAAATCGATGGATGATTTTTCTCAAAAATCATCACGGAGATTTATAAACAAGCAAGATTGCTTAACAAAGACTAAAAACTCCCAAAATTATATTCTGATATAATATCTAAAACTTTAATCTAATATTTACAGGCTTTATATGAAAATCAAAGGTAGGATAATCTTTTACAACCCGCAAACTGGAAAAGGTACAATAATACTTCATACAAAAGAGAAGTTAAACTTTTCCATCCAAGAGTGGGAGGAGTTTGAACTAGCACCTGAAATTAATCTTTTAGTTGATTGTGATATTGATAAAAACACACTTATGAGTATAACAGCTTCAACTGCACAAGATATAGCTCAAAACAAGCCAGCTGATGAAGATCATAAAGAAAAAGATGAGAATTATGATGAGGAAGATGATGCAGAAACAGCTACATACAGTGTTGATGAAGCCTTAAAGATTTATTTCGATCCGATTGAACAAGTGATTGGCAATCCTCCCTCTATTATCAACACAAAAGAGCAATTGGATTATTTTTTATCAAGACG
>JBEPWC010000352.1:0-2051 GCA_041642615.1 Sulfurimonas sp.
GCTATATGAGACACTAACTTGTGTATCCTCTCTTACAAGGTCTAGTTTTTGAAGGTCTCTTTTTGAGATTAGTTCGTTTTTGTCAATATGGTATTTTGCTTGAAACTCTGAACTCTCAAGCTTTTGAAGTGGTATGGAGCGAAATCTTTCAAGCTTGATATTGTAAACTTTAGAGTTATACTTTGTGATCTCCTCACCTCTTAAAATCTTTTTAGTAGCCCTTAAGACACTTATATCTGCATCTATTTTGTAGTTAAAAAAATACTTTTTGTTTAGATCGTCTTCTATACTTAAAATCCCCTCATTTGAGAGATGGTTTCTACTTCTTATATCGATTTTGTAACTCTTTGGAAGTCGTTCCATGTATGAGCGTGGTTTTATAATGACTTTATTGATCTTTATGTTTGAATACTTATCTTTGTAGTGATCTATTAAGAAGTTTTCTATTTTTGCTGTATCTATTGGGCTATTTAATTCAAAATATACATATCTAGAAGAGATCTCAAAACCATCAAATCCACTCTCCTTCAAAAGCTTTTCTAGCTGATCATTTCTTATTCTGAGTGAGTGCTTGTGATCTGGAATATTGTAGAGTATTACATCTTTTTTATCTTTAAAAAACAGTGAAGAGTTTATCTCTCTTGAGTCTATATAGTAAGTCTTTTGTATATGCTGTGTTGCAAAGATATTTAAGCATAATAACAAGAGTAAAAGGGTTGTTTTAATCATTTGTAGATCTTAGCATTATTAAATAAACTTACAAATATTCAGCACTTATTAAATTCAAAAAAAATATAATGAATTTTCTATTAGTTAAAATTATAAGTATAATGGGTTCGGATTATCTAAACAACAGAAGAGTAGGCATTTGATCCAAAACTTATAGATGTTTTTGTAAAACATAGAATCAGTTTTTATAGATCAGAGATAGCTTAGAGGACAGTACTTGAGAGATTTTAAATTAAATAAGTATACATACCACTTAACTATTGTAGTTGGTATAATTTTAAGTGTTTTAGTTGGTTATGATGCTTATAAAACAAATAAGATCAGGCTAGAAAAAGAGCAAGTTAGGTTTGACTCTACTGCAAAAGATATAGTTTTAACCATAGACAATAAAATGGAAGCTTACAGACAAGTTTTACGTGGAGGTATGGGACTTTTTGAGGTCACTTTAGAGAGTGTTACAAGAGAGAGGTTTAAAACATATGTTCAAAATCTATCTTTACAAAAGTACTATCCAGGTATTCAAGGTCTTGGATTTAGTGCAGCTATAAGGAGCGGTGAGCTTGATGAGCATATAAAAAGCATAAGAGATCAGGGCTTTAAGGATTATGATGTATTTCCAAAAGGGGAACGTGAGCTTTACACCTCCATAATATACCTAGAACCTTTTGACAAGCGAAACCAAAGAGCTTTTGGGTATGACATGTACTCACAAGAGGTTAGGCAAAAAGCCATGAACAGGGCTATTGAGACGGGTTTAGCTTCACTTAGCTCTAAAGTAAAACTTGTTCAAGAAGATGGTGTAGATGAACAAACAGGCTTTTTGCTTTATACCCCACTGTACCATAAAGATATGCCCACAAAAACAAAAAAACAGAAGTACAAAGCTATAAAAGGTTTTGTATACGCTGTTTTTCGCACCAAAGATCTTTTACTTAGCACAGTAGATAACTACCTAAGTACAGTAAATATTAAGATGTATGCAGGTTCGATAGGTCAGGACAACCTCTTGTATAGTTCAAACGATAGCCATAGTGGTAAAAATAAACACTTTTACAAAACTTTAGAGCTTGAGGTTAGTGGTGAGAAATGGATTTTTGAGATACAAAGAAAAGATCAGTATGAAACTTTTAAAGAAAATATCAATGCTTATATATTTGTAGTATTAGGCTTATTACTTACGTATCTTTTTTCTGTAATACTAAAAAATTATATTAAAAATCAGAATATTTCAAAAAAACAACTTGAATTAGCAGCTCAGATCTCAGGGTTGGCTTTTTGGGAGTTTGATCTTAAAACAAATATTTTTACTTTCAACGATCTGT
>JBEPWC010000353.1:0-2050 GCA_041642615.1 Sulfurimonas sp.
TGAAGCTAGGATAGTAACAGATGACTATGGTAGAGATGTAGAGGTGCCAGAGAAGATCACTAAGATCTACTCAGCTACACCACCGATCACTATGAGTCTTTTAGCGTTTGATCCCAGTGTGATCGCTGCACTTAACACCCCATACAATGACAAGCAAAAACCATATGTAGGACCAGCTTACAACAAACCTGTAGCAGGTGGTTTTTTTGGTCAAGGTCAAAGACCAAACTTTGAAGTCCTAGCAAAGTCAAAACCAGATGTGATCATAATGTGGGGTCGAATGACAGGATCAGAGAAGATCCTCAAAAAACTTCAAAAGCTAGGGATCCCAGTACTTATGATCCGTAATGACTCAATAAAAGATCTTATAAGTCAGTTTGTGCTTTACGGTGAGCTCACAGGTAATAAAAAAAGAACAGATGAGCTTGTTAAGTACACAAAAGAGACACTAACACTTATAGATTCACTTCAAAACAAACTATCAAAAAAAGAACCTATAAAATACTACTTTGCACAAGGGGTTGATGGGCTGTTTAGTGAGTGCAGAGGTTCATTTCACATTGAACCTTTTAGCTACAGTGGAGCCAAAAACGCACTTGATTGTGATATGAGTTCAAACTATGGGATGGAGAAGGTGAGTATGGAGAGCATCCTAATAGCTGATCCAGATGTGATCGTAGCCATGGAGCCAATGTTTGTAAAAAACATAAAACAAAACCCACACTTTAAAAACCTAAGAGCAGTAAAGCAAGACAAAGTATACCTTGTCCCATCACAACCCTTTAACTACATAACAAGACCACCATCTTTTATGAGACTTATGGGGATCAGATGGCTCATTCACAGCTTCTACCCAGAGATCTTAGATATCTCACTAAAAGAGGAACAAAAAAGATTTGAAAAAGTCTTTTTTAAAGATTTAAATAAAAAATAAAGGAAAAAAATGAAGAAAAAATTACAAATAAGTGCCCTTTTGAGCTTTTTACTTTTTAGCGATTCAGTGATGGCTGAGGTGCACTCACTAGATACTGTTAATGTTGGTTCTGAAGGCGTATTTGAAAGAGGTGATATAAAACTTGATAGCCCAACAAACATATACAAAATGGAAAAAAGTGCTAGTGCATCAACTGAGATAATAACACAAGAAGAGATCAAAGCACAAAAGCCAAAAGATCTTTTTGACCTTTTAAATAAAGTTACTGGTATGGACTTGACTTACCACGGTCGTAGAAGTCCATTTAGTTTAAACATGAGGGGCAGCTCAAATATAACTTATATACTTGATGGTGCAATCCTTCCCCCTTCAGTAAGCCGTATACTCTACAAGCTTCCAATGGTAGCTATAGAGGAGATTCAGGTTGTTAAAAGTGCAACATCTCTCTCAATAGCTCCATCGATAAATGTAGGTGCTTCAAATAGTGGTTCTGGGGTAAATGTAGGATACGTGATCATCCGTACAAAGCAACCCAAGGAAACTGAGGGTGTGTTAAGTACTTTTTATGAAAAAGCTGTAAGTCAGCCAGGTGCAAATGGGCAAAATCTTTATGCAGGTACACGCTTTGGTGATTTTGGCTCATGGAATGGATTTGTTGGTGCTATGATCTCTCGTTTTGATAGAAAGAGCAAAGATGAGTGGTTTGATGGCAGTGATGGTGAATCGGGAATGATCAATGGTGGCATAAATAATGGTGGTTTGTCACTAAACTTTATGCTACATAAAGATATCGGTCGTTTGGAGATGCAAAGGGGTGTGAAGCATGATGGCACATTAGATAATTCAAAATGGTATTATGATCCTCTTAAAACTACTATAGTATCTGTTGATGGTAGCATGATCTGGAATCAAGATCAAGTTACACTCTTTTGTGTTGCTAAAACAGAGTATGAGCAAAACGAACACAATGAAGACTTTTCAAATCCAAATGCAGCCTCTACCCGTGGTTATGAAGAATCAACTACAACTTATAGTTTAAGACACAATGCTAAGTTTTCAAATACAAAGGTTCAGTTTGGAGCTCAAAAAGTTGACAGTGAAGGTGAAGGGGCTGAT
>JBEPWC010000354.1:0-2049 GCA_041642615.1 Sulfurimonas sp.
CACCCCTTGTTTCAAGATCATTTAGCTGATGATTAGCTCGACCAGTACTTAGTGCCCCTTTGCTCATGTCAATGTTACTTACACTTTTGGCACCACCTTTTTTTGCAGCTATACTAAATGCACATGTGTAAGAAAAGAGGTTAAGTACAGATTTGTCTTTTGCATTATCCATAACAAACTTACGACCGTTTTTCATATCTGGGAAGTAACCGCTGTTACGGTTTGTTGTTAGGTTTAACCTAAACTTCATACCGTTTTCTATGGCATATACAAACTCAGGAACTTCACCTATTAAGACCTCGCTAGGATGACCTTTTATGTAGCGTTTTTGTACTACTAAAGTCTCATACCCACTCTCATATGTAAACTCTTCAAGCATTTTTATAAGCTCATGTTCATTTTGTTCTTCAAAGTAAAGAGCTACACTTAAAACAGCATCTATACTATCTACCGTTAAGTACTTGAACTCTTCATAAAGTCCACCACGCCCATGAAAAAGGCGTTTAAATTCATCTGTTGTGTCTTTAGAATTTTCTTTTAGTATGTTTTTTAATTCGTTTATATCCATCTACTTAGATCTTTTCCCAAAAAGTACCTTGTGGTGTATCCATAATATTTACCCCGTATTCTAAGATCTCATCTCTTAATTTATCTGATGTTTCAAAGTCTTTAGCCTTTTTAGCTTCATCTCTTTGTTTTATAAGATCATTTATTTTCTCTTTTGTATCTGTATCTACACCAAACTGAAAATACTCATACGGATTTTTTACACCAAATCCAAGCACCTCTTCTATGTAGGCTAAGTTTGCTAAAGTGTCTTTTTTTAGCTGCTTATGTTTTCCTGCAGTATCAAGAGTCTCATTTGCCTCACTAATCATCTCATCGATCAGTGCAAGGGCTGAGGATATATTTAGATCATCACTTAAAACCTCAAGTAGCTTTTTCATAAACTCTGTAGTGTTTTCACCTTTTGCCATACCAAATAGGCGTTTTTTAAGTCTGTAGATCTTATCTAGCCTTTTTTTAGATGTCAACAGATCTTGAGTGTTAAAGTTAAAGTTACTTCTGTAGTGTGTACTTAATAGGTAAAAGCGAAGAACTTCACCGTCATACTCTTTAAGTGCATCTTTAAGAAAAAAACTGTTTCCCAAAGACTTACTCATCTTCTCACCATCTATGTTTACAAAGCCATTATGCATCCAGTACGAAGCCAGTTTATGGTTTGTTGCACATCTAGTTTGAGCTGCTTCATTTTCGTGGTGTGGAAACAACAGATCAGCCCCACCACCGTGAATGTCAACAGCAGCTGAATTGTCATTAGTCGCTAAATGCTTCTCAATCATAGCAGAACACTCCAGATGCCAGCCCGGACGACCTTTACCAAAAGGGCTCTCATAAGTTATGCTATCATCCTTTACACTTTTCCAAAGTGCAAAGTCCGCTGGATTTCTCTTTTGATCTGAACTCTCAACTCTGTTTTGTCTGTCTTCATCATCTTGGATTCTTTTTGAGAGACTCAAATACTCACTATCACTAGATGTATCAAAATAAACATCGCCATCTTTTGTAGCATAAGCATGACCTTTGTCTATAAGCTTTTGAATAAGATCTATCATAGCTTCTAAACTCTCAGTAGCTTTTGGCTCTAAGTCTGGTCTCTTAACTCCGATCGCTTCCATCTCTTTATGAAAAGCCTCAGTGTAAAACTCTGTGATCTCTTTTATATCACGACCTTGCTCTTTAGCTTTTTTTATGATCTTATCGTCTATATCTGTGATGTTTCTAGCATAAGTTACGTCTAACCCATTAGCTTTTAAAACACGTGAGAGAAGATCAAAAACCAAAGCTGATTTTGCATGACCTAGATGTGCATCATCATAAACAGTCGGACCACATACATAAAGGCTGACTTTCCCCTCAACTTGTGGTTTAAACTCTAGTTTTTTCTTTTGTACAGAATCAAATATAAACACCGATAAAATCCTTGAAAATTAAAAGTAAAAAAGTAAACACAACCATACCCACTAAAAGATAAAGGCTATTTTTTGA
>JBEPWC010000355.1:0-2037 GCA_041642615.1 Sulfurimonas sp.
AAAATATTACTAGATTCACTAGATGCCATCTTATCACTTTTACTGATCTCATGCCCTGTTAGGTTTGCAGTGTCTGGAGTAGATGATTGTGTGTTTGTGCTAGAGCTTGGCTGTGAAACTGAGTTTTGAGTAGCATTTGCCTCTTGCATATCTGGTTGTTCTGGTGGAAAAATCGCTGTATAGCCTACGAAAAAAATAACCGATAAGAGTACAGCACTCATCAGCCTTTGGTTTGGAGTCATTTTGTCAAACATATTCTATTTTATCCCTTATATGAAAAGTTTTTTATAATGTAATAACGGTTTTTTTTACTTGGCACCAACCAATATTTTATTGAATCAATCCCTATTTTTGTGGGCTTAAGATGCAGTTTATTTAACTCTGGGTACTCAATGCCACCATCAAAAAGTTGATTACACCTCAGTATTCTAGTAAAAGTGTTATAAAAAGCACTTAAAATTGAGTTATTTTCGAAATTTATTCTTGCATATTCGCTACAACTTGGGTAATACCTACAACTTCCATACCCGATCAGGGTAAAAAATTTCTGGTAAACCCATAAAATTTTAAGTAAAACACTTCGCACGGGAGAGTACCTTTTTAAAATCTTTTTCTAGATTTGTTGCTTGAATTTTAGATGTAGATGATTTAGCCACAAAAACATAGTAGCCATCTTTTAGTGAGGGTGAGTATTTAACAAAAAGAGACCTAAGTCTTCTTTTGCTTCTATTTCGCACTACAGCGTTACCAATCTTTTTGGTAGCTGTAAAGCCTATTTTTTTTATGCCCTCTTTTTTGAGGAAAAAAAGTACAACAGAATCTGAATGTGTACCCTTTGATTTTCTGTAAACAAACTGAAACTCACGATGTTGTTTCAGTAAGTCAAATCCGCCTAAACTGACAATCTTTTACGACCTTTAGCACGACGACGGCTTAATACATTACGACCATTTTTAGTTGCCATGCGACTTCTAAAACCATGTGTACGCTTTCTTGGCGTGTTGTGAGGTTGGTATGTTCTTTTCATGCCATATCCTTGTTTAAAATTAAGTCCGAAAGTCTACTAAAAACTTACTTAAAGAGTGGTTAAGGGAAATCTTGTCATACTACAGACCATGAAATATTTAAACTTAATTATTGCAATTTTAATAACTACAACTCTATCTGCTAAAGCAGACTCATACGCTGTACCTTTTTATGGGATGACAGACTATACAGACTCTAAAAAAGACAGTTCAACAGGCTATGGACTTTACTACCAGTCAAAAAATATAAAAGCTTTGATCCACTACAAAGACTTTGAAACTATAAAAGATACAAACACTACAAGTAATAGTCTAAAAAGTTTTTCACAGACAAATATAGCATTTGGATACAACTACGAAATATCTAAAACAATAGATTTATACACAGCCATAAACTACATAAACAGTTCAAATAACTCATATGATGGAGCGTATGCAATTTTATTAGGAGTTAAAAAGCAGTTTAACTCCTTTTTACTTGGACTAAACTACTCTCATTCATATTATAATCAAAATATAGTTGATAATGTTGAGCAGATCTCACCATATATAGCCTTTTCATTTGGAGACTACAAATCTTTGATGGGTAGCTACTACATGAAAATTATGTATGATTATATATACCTTGATGAAGCTACATTAGCACCAGATTACAGTGTAGTTGGTCTTAATCTTATACAAAATAAAGGTAGTTTTCAAAACTCATTTAGCTACTATGGAGGTGATCATATATTTGCTTTAAAAAATAGTGGCATGAGTATGCAAAACCTACAACATATATATGATAGATCACTCTCTTTGTCTAGCAAGTATAGTTTTTCAGACACAACAGCTATACAGGTCTCATTTATACGAAAAGATTTTGTTGAGTACCAAGAAACATCAAAGTCAAAATCTCAAAATATCACCCTATTTTTACACTATAAGTTCTAGTCTTAACAAAACAATCAGCACTTTTTCTATATAATTTGAAAATTATTTATCCAATGTTCAAAGGAAACCAATGCGTGGT
>JBEPWC010000356.1:0-1986 GCA_041642615.1 Sulfurimonas sp.
TCACCTTCAACCGGTACGGAATCGACCAGGGGACCGTGGACGTGGATCCGGACGGAGATCTCTCCATTGATCCTGATGGGGACGGTCCGGCGGAGGCCTTCTTCCTGGGTAATCCGAATTTCAATCGGGTCTCCCTCCGGGGCACCGGGGTCATCCGCTGGGAATGGCGCCCCGGCTCCACCCTCTTCCTGGTCTGGCAGCAGAGCCGCTCCGACTACTATGAGAACGGAGACCTGGACTTCGGCCGAGACGCCGAGGCCATGTGGGGGGCACGGGCGGACAATATCTTCATGATCAAGGCCACCTACTGGATCGGGTCCTGAGATCGGGTGGCAAAAAAACAAACCACCCGGAAATATATAACAGGTCACTCGTTTTTGATTATTTCATTGCCGGGAGGAAAAAATTCAGCCAGCTGAGAGACCGGTTTGCGCAGAGAATGGATCAGCGCGTAACAGAACTTTAAAAAAAGAAAAATGACAAAAAAGCAAATAAAAGATTGGGTATATTTTGAAAACTTAACAAAGCTAAGCTAACTGCTCTATAATAACCCCATTATCTTTAATAAACTTTGAGATCACATCAGAGTGGTTATGCTCATAAGCTCTCTCATACACAATCCGTTTAATTCCACTTGCAATGATGTTTTTTGAACAATCTGCACACGGCTCAAGTGTTACATAAATAGTAGCACCCTCGATCGAGATCCCTTGACGTGCCGCCCAAATTATAGCGTTCATCTCAGCATGGATCTCATAGGTTTTTGACCACTCATGATGATCTTTTGTGTAAACTCCATCCCAATGATCAGAGCAGTTTACATACCCTGCTGGAGTACCATTGTAACCTGTACTTAAGATCCGTCCATCTTTTACGATCACAGCTCCAACCTGCTTAGACACACACTTTGATGCACTTGCTAGTTCAGCTGCTATGTTTATAAAGTTTCTGTCGTTTAACATCACAACTAGGGCATTCTGATCGTTTTAATATCTGCATTTAGTTTCATTCTCTCAAAAAACTCACCAAGTACAGATTCTCTTTGCTCACCCATTATGGTTGAAGCTATCTGGTTTTTAACACTCTCAAAGTTAGCCTCTTTAACATCACCTACATCTTTTATATAAAAACTCATATATCCACCCTGCCCGTTTGGCACAATTTGAGTAAATGTATTTAGTGGTGTTTTTGCTAAAAGTGAAGCTAACTCTGGTGCTACCTTAGTATAGTCAATATGTTGCTCATCTGTTTGGATATCTGGTGAGTTAAACATAGGGTTATCGATCTTCTCTTTTAGTCTCTGTGCTGAACTTGCTATGTATACAACTACATCAAAAGAGCTTGGATGTATGAACTCATCTATGTGTAGGTCGTAGTACTCTTTTAGTTCTGATTCACTTGGTTTTGAGATAGATGAGTATGCTATCTCTGAGTATAGTTTTTGTGAGAGAAGTTTTTGTTTGATCTTATCTTTTAACTCTGAAGATGTAAGTCCATTTGACTCTCTTACGGCTTCATAAAACTCACCTACACTCATGTTGTTTCTAGATGCAGTCTCTTTTATATCTTCATAAACCTCACTACTACTCACTTCGATCTTACGCTCTTTGATCTCAAGCTCTTCTAGCTTTTGTCTGATCAAAATATTTTTTGCTTCATCTGCAGATATATTTGCAATATTCATCTGCTCTTTGATCTCATAAAGGGTTATGGGACTACCCTTAACCGTGATAGCTACACCATCGATCAGCTCTGCAAACACCGCACTTGAGAAAAACAATACCAACAACAACTTATACATAAAAATCCTATATCTATATTTTAAGTGATATTTTAGCGATCTTAAACAAATAGTAAGGTAAAACTCTTTATTTTCCTTTGATCTCAGTGTTGTGGTCCTTTTTTAAGTACCAAGAGTTTGTGCTTCTTTTTTTGTTTTTTTTCAAAATGCGTTTTGGTATAAACACCTGTGCAGTTGATAGGACT
>JBEPWC010000357.1:0-2019 GCA_041642615.1 Sulfurimonas sp.
TATCATCCACAAGCTCTTCGATTAGTTCAGGTTTATGGACATCAAAAAACCTAGCTTCGATTCCAAATCGCTTTAGTGTATGGGCAGTTTGAGTTAAACTTCCTCCATAAAGCTGCTTAGCACACACTATGTTGTCTCCAGCCTCAGCAGCATTAGCAATAGCTATAAATATAGCACTCATACCACTAGAAGTTGCGATCGCAGCAGCACCGCTTTCAAGTTCTGCAAAACGTTTTTCAAATACATCTGTAGTTGGGTTATTTAAACGAGTGTATATATTTCCTAGCTCTTTTAGTGCAAAAAGATTAGCAGCATGCTCAACATCACGAAACTCGTAAGCTGTTGTTTGGTAGATCGGAACTGCCATTGTCCCTTGGGAATCTTTTTCGTAACCTGCATGTAATGCTGAGGTTTGTAAGTCCATATCTCTTCCTTAATAGTAGATAAATTAATTATTTTATTTTAGCAAAATATGCTTAATTATTAAGAAGTTTATGTAGGATTTCATTTTAAAAGAAGGGGAAAAGTTTTTTAATGGATATAGAAGTAAATTGGTTATCAAAGTATAACATAGGGATCAAGGGGATAGATGAGCAACATAAAGAGCTTTTTGAACTTTCAAACAGCTTTTTTAAGCTCACAGAAGATGACTCTGTAAAAGAGTTTAAAAAGTATGTGAATGAGTTTAATAAATATATGGCAGTCCATTTTAAAGATGAAGAACAGTATATGGAGTCAATAGGTTATCCAGAGCTTCAAAAACATAAAAAGTTGCATGAAAACCTAATAGATGCGATCACAAAAGTACTAAAGGGCTCTTGTGGTATATCTACTATGAAAGTAAAAATGAAAAAAGTAGCAAGGGAGTTTTTTATAGAACATATTCAAAAAGAAGATATAAAGATCAAGTACTTTAAAAATGCTAATAATAGACTAGAAAATATTGAATATATAACCGATGAGTCGTTTATGGATAAGCCTAATTGATCTCATCGTAAATTACTATAGTCCCAGCTAAAAGATCGTGAAGACCACGTTTGTCTTCTCTAAGTCCAACCATTAAAAAACCTATCATAAACGTAAGGATCGATGCTATGTAGCCAAGTGAACGAGTGATCGCTTGTTTGTTGTCGATGTCATCATGTGTTTTAGCATCTACTATTTTTATGTTTACATACTTTTTACCAGGGGTAGCTCCACGCCACTTTCTCCAAAAAATAACGGTCACTAAAAGTACAGATACTTCAAATAGAAGTTCCCACTTCATAGACATGTCAGGTGAGTTTGTAAGAGCCACGGTAGCATTTCCAGCTAGTGCAGCTTGAATATTTTGCTGATACTGCGAAAAGTCAAACCATTCGCCTCCACTTAAAAAGTAGATCAACACTCCAAGTGGAAGGGCTAAAAAAAGGGTGTCAAGAAATGATGCTAAAAATCTAACCCAAAATCCAGCATACTTCACTTCTTGCATATTATACGTGGTAATTCGGTGCTTCTGCTGTTATTTGAACATCGTGAACGTGACTCTCTTTAAGTCCTGCACTTGTGATCTCAACAAACTCTGCTTTATCCCAAAAAGTCTCTATGTCTTTACTTCCACAGTAACCCATAGATGCACGAAGTCCACCTAGCATCTGATGAACGATCCCAGCTATGCTTCCACGAAACGGAACACGACCCTCAATCCCCTCAGGTACTAGCTTATCAGCTGCAGTTCCCTCTTGGAAGTAGCGATCATTTGAACCTTTTTGCATAGCTCCAATACTTCCCATACCACGGTATGACTTGTATTGACGACCTTGATACATTACAGTCTCACCAGGTGATTCTTCAGTTCCTGCTAGTAGGCTTCCTGCCATTATACAGCTTGCACCTACAGCTAGTGCTTTTGCCATATCGCCAGAGTACTTGATCCCACCATCAGCGATGATCGGTAGTCCTAGTTTGCGACCAACTTCTGAACATTCATCGATCGCAGAGATTTGTGGAACACCAACACCTGCAACTACACGTGTAGTA
>JBEPWC010000358.1:0-2015 GCA_041642615.1 Sulfurimonas sp.
ACGAGGGGTGAAGTTGGGAATGACGATGTGTTCGTCATCCTCTGGCTTGACCAGAGGATCTAACTATTTACCTCTAAAAAAACAGGCTCTGAAAAGTTTGGTACATTGTCATACGAAAATACTGCATAATACTTGTGGATATCTTTGTCGCCAAAGTTATCATAAGTGTAGTTATCAGTCCCACCGTAGAGCTTTTGACCATCATATGGTCCACAAGGTACCCTAAAAGGGTTTTTAACAACTAAAACACCTTTAAAACCATCATCTTCAGGGTTATCCCACTCTAGTTTAAAGATCCCACTCTCAAGCTTGTACCTAAAGTTTTTAACTTGTTCTGGTGGGGTTTGACGCTTTTTGATGTAGTTTATACTCAGAGTTGGCTTTTTAATCTTTTTAGAATCTAAAAAGTCAACATACTGAGACTTAGAATCTGGATTTTGACTAGATGCGTATATAACAAAAAATATCTTCTCACCCTTATCGCGTGCTTCAAACATCTTGTCTATTGCATATCTGTCAAAAACAAATATTTGGTTTGAACGATCTTTTATGTCACTCACACTTACATCATAGCCGACTCTCTCAATAACCTCTACCTTGTCTATCTTCTCATAAGTTTGCTCACCCTCACACGGTACAATCATCTCAATATGAAAACGTAAATGGTTTAAAGAGTTTATATCTGAAGCTTCAATCTCTATGTAAGCATCTGGTATGTTTGTATTTTGAGTCCTAGGTAGATTTGAGAGATCAAAATCTATGCAGCCGTATATAGGATCTCCATTTTCATCAAAACCAACTTTTAGGCTATCTTCAACTATAGCCTCTTTTGATGCACTTAGTTCTGAGTAACTATCTAGTATAACCTTAGCATTTGGAATTGTATAAGATATATCAAGCATTGGTCTGTATGTCAAACCACCTGAAAATTCTCCATAACCTATATCCCACTGCATAAGTTGCGAAGCACGATCAAGTGGTAGTGAGTCAGGTCCACTCATCCTAAAATACGCCTCACCCCTCTTTAGTGACTTTTGTAACACCTCAATCTCTTCACGTGCGAAGTTATATGTACGCCAAACACCTTGAGACATCTGGTAAGAGTGTACAGGTCTGTCTATATAGCTTAACATCTTAGCCTTTTTTATATCATCAAAACTACTTATACTATCTATAGTACGCTCATCCATCTGACCAACACGCCACTCTCCAAATTTCTCAACCTGAACTGAGACTCTATTCATAGGATAAAATGAGATTTTAGCACTTGTAATTATTGCATTTTCAGGCACAGTTGCTAAGGAGAAACCAGTAACTCCAAAACACTCACCCTTAGCTTGAGAGTATCCAACAAAAAGGGAGTTATAGCCAAAATGTTCTTTATTTTTAAGTGTTTTTTCACCAACATAGCCTATTTTATCTGGAAGTGGGTAGAGTACTTTTGAAAAAGCCTCCCCTGCTGGAGCTGTACGAATCGCTACTAGTTGTGCAAATGGTGATTTAATATACCTTTTTTTATTTACAGCTCTTACGAAGTAGTAGTAGTTTGTAGAAGACTTTAGGTTTCTGTCTGTAAAAGTTTTAAGTTTTGTAGCACCAACTCTATTTGAGCTTTGTGCATAACCTTTCTTTTTATCGGAGCGAAATAGCTCAAAGTACACATCCTCATCATCTGGATAATCCCAACTAAGCTCAACCTCCCGTGATGTCACATTTGTTGCTATAAATGACTCAACCCTAGGTAGGTGATCCTCTTTTTTGTAGTTGTTTACCTCACTAAGTGCATATATTAGTGCTGGTATATTTTCATCTATATGCTCACTCATGTTTTCTTGATAGTCACTAATGTTTCTACTTCCAACCTCTGCAACAAGTGCTAATGCACCAAGTGAGTAGTAAAACTCCCTACCACTTCCAGAGATAAGCTTAGTTGGAGGTTTTCCCATGTGGTTTCCATACTCACGACCACTCTCTTTTCTGATCTCTTCTGCCATATTTGAAGCTAAAAGGTTCAA
>JBEPWC010000359.1:0-2011 GCA_041642615.1 Sulfurimonas sp.
AAGGCTTTGAGTGAAAACTAGTTTATCAAACTTGTTTGAATTTGTTAGATAAGCATAGTTGTTTTTGTTCTCTTTTTGTTTTTTAGAAAAATCTGTCATCATGTACTCAACATCATCGCTTCTAACGCCAAGTCCCATGATTACAAATCCATCTTCCGTATATGTGTAGTTGTCATTTAGCTCAATATTTTGAATTTCACCATTAAAGACTTTTACAAACTCACCCCACATTGACGATACTGTACCTATTTCATCCCTTTCAAATTTTGAGTTCTCATACTTTAATGAGAGCTTATGATCTGCTATAATTTGCAAGTAAGAAACAGAGTAGAGAAGGTTGTCTATATCGCTTTTCATAGTCGTGTCATCGGGATTGTCATAGCTGTCGTAATCTTTTAGTGCATCTATGCTTGTGATATCGAAATTCACTTTAATATCATCAGTTATTGTGTAGTTGGCTTTAAAGTTTATAGTTGTGTTTTCATATGGATCGTCTTCATATTTATCTACATCTTCACTTTTTGGAGCTTGAACACTAAAAGAGTCACTAGTAACCCTAGTGGCACTTAGTTTCAACTCTAGTTGATCATCTTTGTGAGAGAGGCTTGCCCCATATTTTTTAGTGTTAAAGCTACCATACTCTATGTTTGCATTAGCATGTGTACCTTTTTTGGCTGACTTTGTTATTATGTTTATAACACCGGCACTTGCATCTGCTCCCCATATACCACTTTGAGAACCTTTAATGATCTCAATGCGTTCTATATCGCTAGCCATAAGGTGAGATAGGTTTGCACCAGATGTACTTGATGGGTCTTGATATCTTTTGCCATCTACTAGAACTAGTGTTCTGTTGTTTCCCATACCACGTAGTTTTAGAGATGTAATGCCCCCTAAACCGCCATTAGTTACTATGTTTAAGCCAGATACGTTTTTTAAGACATCTATAACACTTACATAGTGACCCTCTTGGATCTGTTCAGCTGTAATAAACTCTACATTTGATGTTACATCTTTTATAGATTGCTCATTTTTTGTAGCTGAAGTTACTACTATATCTCCAAGATCAACAGCCTCAGCAAAGATAGATGTGCTTAGTGCAGCACATACAAGTGATAGTTTTATTGTTTTTTTCATTATTATTCCTGCATAATTAATTATTTTAGTAAAGTTTGTCTTTTAAGACACGATTTTTTAGTTGGTAAAATAATTAAGAAGTAGGAGGGGAGGCTATTTTTATAGTTAGCGGTTTTCCACTAAGGGTTGAAACAGAGGTGCTAAGTGCTGCAACTTTTTGCAAAGATACATAGGCTTGAATAGCGATAAGTGAAAAGTAATTACGACCAAAGCCTCTTACATGCACAAGCGCCTCCTTTTAAAATTTTCAGGCTATACTTTTGAAAAAAAGTATGCTCAGAAATTGCTAATATTTTGCAATTATAACAAAAAATATAAGGTATAATTTATAAAACAAAGTTAAAGGGAGATCAGATGTCAAAAGTTCATGAACTATACTTTGAAACACCTATTAGAGTTAGTGTGGAAAAACTGTTTGAATTTCACTTAGATACAAAAAACCTTCCAAAGATCACGCCACCAGACACCAAAGTAGAGATCGTTAAACTAACTCTGCCTATGGCTAAAGACAATGTAATAGAGCTTGATATTACAAAGTTTTTTATCACTCAAAGGTGGAAGATCAGCATAAAAGAGTTTAAACCACCTTACCAGATCACAGACTTAGCCCTAAAGTCTCCGCTTGCATACTTTGAACACGATCATATGTTTAAAAAAGTTGATGAAAACAACTCTATACTTTGTGATCGAGTAAGGTTCTCACTCCCCCTATATCCACTCTCACTCATAGCTTTGCCATTTGTAAAGTACGACATGAAAAAGATGCTTCTTCTGGGAGACGAGGCGGTGGGGCAGGGCGCCATCGACGCCGGCATCACCGCTGGCTACGGCTACCCCGGCACCCCATCGACCGAGATCCTCGAGTACCTCCAGC
>JBEPWC010000360.1:0-1173 GCA_041642615.1 Sulfurimonas sp.
CAGTTATTTATTCCAGTCTCTACTTCTAATTCTTCCTGTTTGGTAATAAGTTGATACAAGTTCAATATAGTCTTTGAAATCTTCATTTTCTACAACTATGCGATTAACAGATTGCCAATCTATCTCAGGTCTTGCTTTTGCAGGTAAAACCATTTCACTTTCAGAAGGGTTTTCTGGATTTAGTAGAATTACTCCTACTCCATGAAGGGCTGAAAGCATTCGAAGTTCTTGTTCTACTTTACTGTCTGAAATTGATGTTGCAACTAAATAACCTTCATTTGCCCAACTTGAATTACTCACAGCTTGAAAAAAGCTTTTTCGTACATTAGAACCATTTAGTTCTTTTTTGACTTCAAACGACCATAAACGAACACTTTGACCATCGCCATGTTGTACACAAGTCCTCACTAAATCATTCCATCCTTTATCTATAGCTTGCATTGCAACAATATCTGGATGTAACCATTGGTTTCCACCTGAACCACGTTGATTTTTTGATCTTTTTTCATCAATTCTTAAGCAGTAGAGTTTATGCTCTGATTTTAAGTATTCAACTAAAATTGGATATAAATCATGTTCAGAAAATAGTTTGTTGCTTGGTACAGATATAACTTCATCGTCATCATCATTTATATCTAATGTGTCTTCACCAACTAATTTTTCAGGATTGTACCAATAAATACGAGGACGTGGTTTATCTTGCCAAAATACATGAGGATTATTTTTTATAATTTGATCTTTTTGTGCTCCAATTTCAGCGACAATCTGAGATATAAAAGCTCGATCATCACTAAACCTTGGATTTTTTCTTTTTTCTGCATAGTCTTCAGGGTACTCTGAAACAATTGCATCAGCAATTTGTCTAGCATTGAATCGTACATTTGGGTTTCTTTTTAAAAACTCAATGACTTTTTGTGATTGAGATAATCTTGACATTACTTTAAAAGCCTCCGTATTCATATGTGTAGTGAAGTATCTAATAATAATTATATAGAGCTAATCTTGATATTAGCTAAATAAAAATGTTTCTAGCAGTGGTATTATTATATCTTCGGTACAAAACTTGTAAGTAGTTTTACAGTGGAGTTTAGTTTTTAAAAGGTAAAGCTATGGAAGAATTATTTAGTCTAAAGTACAAAGATGAAGTTGAAAAGCTAAAAGATGAAGATGACT
>JBEPWC010000360.1:1183-2002 GCA_041642615.1 Sulfurimonas sp.
AGCAAGACTTTACTGGTCATTTTGCAGACCTTCAGGGTCAGTTGGGGCACAGATCGAAGATGAGCATCCGCTTGTGTCGATCATGGCATTTAACCACTCAAAACTTACAGCACTAAAGCGTTTTACACTTTTGCACAAAGATGTAGTAAAAGATGAAGAGTTACGCAAAAAGATACGAAACCGTACCCGTATGCTTTTTCGTGATCTGGTGGACAATGATTTTCGTGAACTAAACAAAGTACTTGAACTTGTCCCCATCTACATAGATGTAGCGGTAGATCAGCTTAAAAACGGTAGAAAATGGAACGACATAGTAGCTGATCCGCTAGAGGCTACGGTGTTTTTAAAAAAAGCAAAAGACAAAATAGACGAGCCGTTTATAGAAGCACTTTATTTGAAGCTTCAAGACTTTGAAGAGTATGATTTAGATGAGATGAAATGTTTTTTAGAAGAACTACTAGAGATAAAAGAGCAGGTATCTAAGCTCATACTTGAATATTATGCCGACAAAGTTGAGGAGTGGGTAGCAGATAGTGATCTGCATGTACTTCAGCAAAAAAGAATTTTACAACTTACGAAAAAGTTATTTTAATAATATTTATTTACATTATCTTCAGTACAAAACTACTAAAATAAACATATTTTTTATTTGTGAGGGATTAATGTCTACAGTAACTCAATACGACTTTATAAACGAAGCGGTGATAGAAGGTGAACTACAACTGTTTCGTACGCTTTGGCATACGTCGGACGATAATCTCTTTATTGTTAAAAGAGATGAAAATGGGGACTATATTAATGAAAAGTGTAATAGATCTT
>JBEPWC010000361.1:0-1998 GCA_041642615.1 Sulfurimonas sp.
TTGCTGAAAAAGTAGCCTTGAACTTTTCTACAATGTAGAAACTTTAATGCATCTATATGACCTTGTGTTTCTGAGCCCTCAGCAATCACATCCTTACCAAGTGCATTACTCATAGCTATTATTGTCTAAACAATTGAGCGGTCCTCTTCATCTTTGTCAATATCTAGTACAAAACTTTTATCGATCTTGATCGTTTGAACAGGTAGTTTTTTTAAGTAACTAAGAGATGAATAACCTGTTCCAAAATCATCAATTGAAAGTTTAAAACCTTTGTAGTTTAGTTTATTTAAAACATTAAGTGTCTCATCTATATTATTCATTATATGAGATTCTGTAATTTCCAACTCTATAAAGTTATTGCTTATCCCATATTTGTCAATAATTCTATATAGATCACTTAAAAAACTCTCTTTTTCCAGTTGTTTACTAGAAACATTGATAGATACAATAAGTGTATTACCTGCATCGTGCAATAGTTTTAAATCATGGATAGCTTTTTCAATTACCCATAAACCTATATCATATATCATCCCTGTATCTTCAGCTATACCTATAAAGTGATCAGGTCTTACTAGCCCATGTTCTGGCTGATTCCACCTAATTAGTGCCTCCATCCCATAAACTTTGTTACTAAGTAGATCTACTTTTGGTTGGTACTCTAAAAAAAACTCTTCATTTTTGATCGCATTGTGCAAGTTATGCTCAATCCCTATACGCTTAGTTACCTCTTCATTCATTAAAGGCGTATAAAACTTATAGTCTCTTTTACCAGAGTCTTTTACTTGGTACATCGCTGTATCTGCTGCTTTGACCAAATCATCATAAGTTGTACCATCATCAGGATATATACTGATCCCTAGGCTTACCCCACTAAAAACTTTATAATCATCTAGATATATGGGTCGCTTAAAAACCTCAATTATCCTCTGAGCAATATGAGCAACACTCTCTAATGATTCAAAATTTTCAATCATAACTGTAAACTCATCACCGCCTATACGTGCAAGTGTGTCTTGTTCTCTTAAAATTTTTTTTATTTTTTTGGAAGTTTCAACCAAAAAAAGATCTCCAAAACTATGTCCAAGTCTATCATTTATATTTTTGAAATTATCCATGTCTATAAACATTAGAGCCATCTTCTGGTTGTGTCTTGCATGAACTGGTATCCTATTTGTTACACGCTCTTCAAAAAGTATCCTATTTGGCAGATCTGTTAAAGAATCAAAATATGCAAGATTATGTATAAGCTTTTCTTGCTCTTTTTTATTTGTAACATCGTTACTTATAGCTATGTAGTTTGTTAAAACTCCATCATCATTATGTACCTCAGATATCCTTACCTCAGCTGTATAGGTAGTTCCATCTTTTTTCCTATCTACTATCTCACCCTCAAACTGACCATTTTTAGATATGTCTTCCCATAACTCTTGGTAAAACTTATCATCATGCCAACCAGAGTTTAAGATGTTTGGTGTTTTACCAAGGATCTCACGCTTAGAGTAACCTGTAACTCTTGTAAAAGCTTCATTAACACTTAAGATCTTTTGATTAGCATCTGTGATCATTACACCATCGTGCATCTTAGTAAATACATTAGACGCAAGTAGTAGATCGTTTTCAGCATGTGATAAACCTTTTTGTAACTTTTCTAACCTGTTTTTTTCATCTTCATTTTTTCTAACATCTAAAGTCAGCATAATGTATCTGGTGAATACTATTGTGGTATGAGCAAACATTGAATCATAGCTTCTTCCCTGAAATTCCTTGGCTAAACGCAGATAAGATTTATTCATTTTAAAGAATACTTCAATATCCCAGCGTTTGCCGTAGATTCTGATGATTTCTTCAGCATCTAGATCTATGTTAGTGGATAATAAAGCTATCCATTGGCTTTTATCATTATCATTTTTAACAAAAATAATTTTAGCTTTAACTTCTTTATCATCCTTATCTTTACCCAGTCCGACAATAGCAGAGGCTACTACTCTGTTTTTATGG
>JBEPWC010000362.1:0-1990 GCA_041642615.1 Sulfurimonas sp.
ATTAAACTCTAATGGGTTATGAAATGTAACATCCTCTGAGATCTCTTTAGTTTTTGTTTGGGTATATATAACATAGATATAAACATAACCAACTACAGTAGCTAAAAGGTATGGAAGCAAGAGTGCTTTAAAAAGCTCTTGGTCTAAAACTAAAGTCCAAAGGATTACGCGAAGAAACATAGTACTTGAGGCGATGGCTATAGCTACAACAAGGGCGGTGTTTGCTTGGTTGTTTTTTGAAGCTTTTTTAGAAAGAGTTAGCGTTACAGCAGTAGATGAAGCAAGCCCTCCAAAAAATCCCATAACTAAAAGCCCCTTACTTGCACTAAAAAAGCGTGTAACTATGTAGCCTATAAATGAAAGTCCTGAGATTAGGATCACCATTAGCCAGATCTGTCTTGGATTAAAAAGATCATATGGATCTATTGTGTGGTTTGGGAGTATTGGGAGTACTACAAAAGTCATAAGTAAAAACAAAATACTCGCACGTGAGTCTTTTTCTTTTATCTCTTTTTTGAGTGAGGTAAGCTTTGGTTTGATCTCTAGTATAGCTATAAGGATTATGGTAGCAAATATAGCAAATTCAAGATGATCATACACCAAAACACCCATAATAAACGCAATAAGTGCACTAAACTCAGTTGTATTTCCCCTCTCAAGTTTGTCATTGTATGCATTGATCAGATAAAAAGCAAGCAAAAAAAGCCCAACTAGCAAAAAAGATAGGGTCAGTATGAGTGGGTAGTCCTCATAAAGCTTAGTTGAAAGATAACCAACAAGTGAGATAATAGCAAGTGTACGTGCACCCATGTAGATTGGTTTGTCATTATGAAAAAAGCTGAGTTCTCTTTGAAGCCCTATGATAAACCCTAGTATTGCAGCAACAATAAACTCTTTTACAATTACTAACTCCATCTACTCCTCTTCTAATTTATCAAGCTCTTTTTGTATCAGTGCTTTGTAGTTTTCATCTTTTTCTACAAGACCAGCTTCATAAAGAAACTGACTTGCTACAAAGTTTGTTTTTTTTATCTTATCATATTTTGCGTATGAAAGGTATAGTATATCTTTTGCACGCGTAACAGCTACATAAAAAAGTCGTCGCTCTTCATCCAAACTTCCACCTCTTTGCATAAGTTTACGGTTTGGAAAACGTCCATCCATCAGATCAATCACATAGACCTCTTTGTACTCAAGCCCTTTAGATGCATGTACACTCAAAAGGTTTACACCCTCCCCTTGAGTTAGATCAGATGATCCTAGTATCATTGCATTTAAAAATCTTTCATGGTTGTTATATGGGCGTGAGAGTTCCTCTAGTAGGATCATTTTTCGCTTTATCTTTGTTTTTGAGTCCTCTTTTTGTTTCTCATCTATTGTGCCATCTTTTAAGGTAGCTCTTTTGTTGCTTAATATTTCACTTATGTAACTAAAAAGATCAGATTCATATATCTTTTTTACAATCGTTTTAGGCTGCTTGATCCCTTTTAGATCACGAAACAACAAATAAAAGTTATGTAAAAAAGTTGCAGAATCTTTTGTAAGTTTTGGGTGTTTTAAAACTGGATTTTTCATAAACTTTGCTTCAAACCCAAGCTTTGCAAATTTGCCTACTGCACCTAGTTCTAAAAAGTCATCAAAAAGACCAAGTTGATGATTAAGTTTACGCTTTTCAAAAGGGTTTTTGATCGACTCATCTGGTGCATAAAGACCATAAAAAACACTCCCATGACCTACATTTTTTAAAGCCATGTACATCTCTTTTGCCATAGCACTCCCGATCCCTTTTACAAACTCAAAAACATGTATAAAAGCCATCATATCTGACTCATTTACAAGTAGTGTGTAGAGATCTAGTACCGCCTTTACTTCACGTGCATCAAAAAAGCTAGTCCCGCCCTTTCTTTTACAAGCAATATCAAGCTCTCTTAGACCAACCTCAATCCCATCAGCGGTTGAGTTGTTTCTAAAGATCACAGCTATATCTTCG
>JBEPWC010000363.1:0-1966 GCA_041642615.1 Sulfurimonas sp.
AGTGTTTCGGCAAGTTTTTTAGATTCAAAGATCAACCTAAATGAAAAACGAAGAGTTTTAGCAGATAAAATAGATCTCCAATACTACAGTAGCGAAACAACAGCTCAGCTCACACATAAAAAAGGTGAAGCTGGTTTTAAATATAAAGATGAAAAATTTCATCTATACGGAACTGGTTTTGGAGATGATTTTATGCAAAACCTATTTTCTATGTCTAAGTTTGATGGTGGAAATTTGGACTTTTCTATAAAAGGGGGTCTGGATAAGTTCTCTGGAGCAGCTTTTATTAAAAATACAACTATAAAGGAGTTTAGACTTCTAAACAACGTATTAGCCTTTGTAAACACAATACCATCGCTTGTTACATTTTCGCTTCCATCGTACAACACAAAAGGTCTTGAAACTAAAAATGCATATATGATGTTTGAGTATAAAAATAGTATATATAGCATTACAGACTTACTGCTAGAGTCTGATGAGCTTGATATTTTAGGAAACGGGAAAGTAAGTATAGCTAAAAATAGCATAGATATGATGCTAAACCTAAAAACAGATCTAGGAAGTGCGGCTTCAAAGATCCCAATAGTGGGTCATGTGATCTTTGGAAAAGATAGCATAGCTACATCTTTAAAAATAGATGGAAAACTAGATGATCCAAAGATTAAATCTATGATAGCAAAAGAGATAATGGTAGCACCACTAAACATAATAAAAAGGACACTGCTGCTTCCATTTAGCGTATTTGATCGCTAACCCTACTCATTTCTAAGCACTGTCAATATATCTACCTCGCTTGCTTTTTTAGCTGGGTAGTATGAAGAAGCAATTACAATTAAAAATGCACCTCCAATGATCATAAAAAAGTCATTAACACTAAGATCAAGTGGCAGAGTTGTTGTTGGGTATACATCTTTTGGAAGTGAGACTACATCAAAAGTTGAGAGTATCCACATCCCACTAAACCCAAGAATAACACCAGCTAAAATACCGCTGATTCCGATAACTATACCAAGGTATAAAAATATCTTTTTAATCTCAACCTTTGTAGCCCCTAAAGACATTAAAAGTGCTATGTCGCTTCTTCTGTTCATCACAGTCATAAGAAGTGAGGATATAATATTTATAGCTGCTATAAGTATTATAAGCATTAAAACTATAAATAGAGACACTTTTTCAAGCTCAAGTGCTGCAAAAAAGTTTACATTGTCTTCCCACCACCCTTTTACAGTCACGCCCGGTGGTAAAACCTCTTTTATCCTCTCTATATCATTATGTGGATCTGAGGAGAAAATATGTATACCATCGTACTGATTAGATGGGATTCTAAGTAGTTTTTGAAGTGACTCTAAACTAGTGTAACTATAAGCTTTGTCATACGCTGTAAGTCCAGAGTCAAACACACCTTTTACATCAAAACGCTTTATTCTTGGAGTTACTGAGAGACCACCTGGTTCAGCATTTGTAAATATATACATAAGTTTATCGTCTACATAAAGATTAAACTCGTCTTTTAAGCTTTTTCCAACTAGTACGTCAAACTTTCCTATATCAGCATTTTTAATAGCTTTTGCAACTATTTTATTTACACTAGCTTCAGCTTCAAAATCTACGCCAAATATATACCCACCTTCTAGCTTAGAACCACTTCTTGCCATCACAGCACTCTGAACATAAGGACTAAATTTTAATTCTGGAAACCTAAGTTCTAAGTCCATAAGAAGTTGCTCATCAGCAGCTCCATAAAACTTTGGAATAACACTAAGTGGGTAGTTCATAATGGTTAGCTTCTTTTTAAACTCACCATCAAAGCCATTCATCAAAGCCATAGCTATGATCAAAACCATAACCCCTAAAGAGATTCCTAAAAAAGCAAGAAGTGCAGACAAAAAGATAAAAGGCTGATCTTTATCAAACCTTAAAAACCTTTTTACAAGATAGGGAATTAGTTTATGTTTCAAGTAGCAGA
>JBEPWC010000364.1:0-1953 GCA_041642615.1 Sulfurimonas sp.
TACTACAACTTTAAGAGTTTTTGTTTTTGGTGTGTAGGTGTACTCTCCATCGCTATTTAAAAGATCAGTTAGTAGTGTTTTGTTTTGATCTTTTATGGTAAGGGTGCAGTTTTTGCACGGTTTTTTATCTGCAAAGTATGAGTATATATTTAGAGTGGAGTTTTGTTCAGTCACAAAAAGATTTACCTTATGTGCATGTAAAAAACCAACTATAAAAAAAAGTAAAACTATAAACTTCAAACTAACCCTTTAGTATTTTTGGATAGACTTTTTTAACAAAAAGGAGCAAAAACATACTAACTATACCCTCTATGATCATCGTAATCACATTTGCTGAAAAGATCGTATATGCTGCGTACTCATACTCATCTTTTGAGAAGTAGAGGATCGCACTTAGAAAAAGTGTTGCAAAAAAAGTACCACAAAATCCTACTAAAAAGTACCTTATCTTATCTTTTAGTTTTTTTACATATGGAGTTTTAAAAAGCAAGTAAACTAAAATAGCTGGAGTAGCCATAACAAAAAGGTTAACACCAAGACTTGCAACCCCGCCATATCCCAGAAGCAAAGCTTGTAATAAAAGTGCGACAAATATGGCTACAAATGCACCCCAGCCTATTAAAACACCAATGACACCAAGAAGTATAAGATGAAGTTGAGTAAACCCAAAAGGTATATGGATAAATGAGGCTATAAAAAACATAGCACTAGCTACTGCTGTTAGTGGTATATCTGAGTTTTTTAACTCTTTTGTAGATTTTACCAGAGCGATCAAAGATACAACAGACACAACAGCTGTAACCTCTACACTTAAAACTCCATCAGATATGTGCATACAAAAACTTCCTTAACAACTTATCAACTCCAGCTTCTCTTTTCTGCTTAGCTTTTTAATAGCAGCTTCTCGCTTAGTAGCTTCAACTCGATCAGCACAGTTTTCATAGTAAACAAGCTCTACTGGGCGTCTTACTTTTGTGTACTTTGCACCTTTTGCTAAACTGTTATGCTCCTCTAAACGCCTTTTTAGATCTGTAGCTACACCTGTATATAGTGTGTCGTCTGCACATCTTAAAACATAGACTTTCCACTTACTGATCGGGGTTACAAAAGTGTCTACCCCATCAACTTGGTAAAACTTTGCCTCATTTTCCTCACAGTAATGCATCGCATATGCACAAGTTAGAGAGTCAAGCATATCTTCGTAGTCTTTTAACTTTCTACCCCTTAAACTACTTAAGTCTTGTTTTAAGATCGCATGTGTGTAGAACCCTTTTAAAAGATGTTTTTTATACACCTCTAACTGCTCTTTTATAAAAGCAGTATCACGACCCTTTTTTCTTTTGTATGGAAGGATTTTATGATCATTCCAAAGCATTGCAATAGTTGAGTGGGTATAAACCTCAAATATAACTTTATCAGTACTAAAATCACGTTTAAAACCTAGTTCACTTAGCCTTTGGTATAGCTTTACACTTCTGATCTCTGGGGAGTATTTTGTAAGTAGTTTTTTATTTGCCGGAAGCATTGAGATCTTGTAAGAAGCAAAGTCTTTATTAAACTCTTTTTCTATCTCTCTGTTTCCAGTCTCATTTGGTACAACAAGCGGTGCATCTACACCAATGTAAAGTTTACAATCGGAGTATTTTAAAATCTCTTCTATGATATCATCTATTGAGTAAAGTAGTTTAAGTTCAAGTATTTTGAGTTTGTTTTTTTGTGGAGTGGCTATACAAAACCCACTTGGGTTTTTCTCACCCCAAGCTAGATCTATGCCGATATAGAAAGACTTTTTTTTACTATTCAAAGTGCACAAATGCCTTTGGCTCACGTGCTACAAATTCCATACCTAAAAGTCTAACTTTATAAGCATGAAGCATTACACGTTTTGCACGACGACCACCGTACTGTTCATCTCCAACGATCGGATGATCTATATAACGCAGGTGTGTACGG
>JBEPWC010000365.1:0-1946 GCA_041642615.1 Sulfurimonas sp.
TTTAACAAATACAGCATCCATCTCAAGCGATGTTGCAAGAGAGAGATCGTGTGTGATCACTAAGATGTTGTGAGTTGACTTTAGTTTTTTTATGTACGAAGATAAAAGAAGGGTGTTTTTTGGATCAAGGTTTGCAGTTGGCTCATCAAAGATGATGGTTTTGCTTTTTTGTGTAAGAGCTGTAGCTATCTGTATGAGTTGTTGCTCACCTGAGCTTAGAGAGTTTACACTATGTTTTTTTAGATGTAGCAGATTTAAAAGTTTTAGGTTTTCTTTTACTATCTTTTTATCCTCTAGTGTGTAGTCTAAAAAGCTTTTTTTGTAAGGGTATCTTCCAAGAAGTACATACTCCTCAACACTTACAAACTCATCGTTTATCTCTAGTTTTGTTGGTATATACACAAGCTCTTTTGCCAACTCTTTTTGCGTAAAATCTTTTATGTTTTTTGAGTCTAAATATATATCTCCCTCATGGTCCACTAAGTTGCAAATAGATTTTACGAGTGTACTTTTTCCGCTTCCGTTTGAGCCTAATATGCACAGATGCGCATCTACTTTTAGGTTTATATCTTTTAAGATATATTTGTCAAAAAACTTGCAAGAGTAGTTTTTAAGCTCAATCATTCATAACCCCACAAAGTCGCTTTATAGTAAGTGCTACACGGTGCGATGGTATGTGCAGGTAGCTATCATCCACTATGTGGATATTGTTGTTTTTAGATGCATTTGTTGGGATCTTCATCCAAGCATCACGAGCTTTTTTTAGATCTACATCTGCTCCTGTTGCAAGGGAGTGCAGGATTATGATCTGATCTGGGTTTGTTGCTATGATGTTCTCATAACCTAAAACGGGTTGATCTAAAAAGTCATCTTCATAAGCGTTCTTGTGTCCGCAAGCATGAATGATATCTTCAAAAAATATATTGTGTCCAGCTATGTAGTTGGCACTCCTTAAATCTTCACGAAGTCCGTAAACTATCATAACGCTATGTGGTTTTTTTGCTTTTTTGGCTGTCTTGATCGCGTTGTTAATGTTATCTACAAGCTTTTTTCCATTTGGCGAACCTATGGTTTTTGCTAAGCTTGTGATCGAGTCTTTTATGGTGTGAAGTCTCTCAAGATCAAGAGCTAGTGTTTTTATGCCAAAACCCTCTAGCTGATCTAAAAGCTCTTTGTTGTAAGTTTGTCCCACAACAAGGGTTGGTTTTAGGTTTAGGATCTTTTCTATGTTTGGTTTGTGGTAACCCCCTACAACAGGGAGTTTTTGTGCCTCTTTTGGGTATAGTGAGTATGAACTCACCCCTACAAGCTCATCGCCATTGCCCAGTGCAAAAACGATCTCTGTGATCGAGGGGCTAAGAGATATGATCCGCTCACTAGCGTAGAGGTTTAGTATGAAAATAAGCGATAAGAAAAGTGTTTTCATACTAAGTTAGCTCCTAATATTGGACGTTTAAGCCGACATAGTAACTACGTCTAGCTGTAGCATAACCATCAACTTCTTGATACTCTTTATCTGTAATATTATCAATTTTTAGATAAGTTTTAAAGTTTTTACTGATCTCATAGTTTGTTACAAAGTTGGCTAAAACATATTTTCCTGTTTGTTCGCCACTCTCATCTGCAAGATCGTAAGGGGTCATGAATATGCTAAGGCGGATGAGGAGTTCATTGAGCGATCATTAGAAAGTCATTTGGGATCAATAAATGTGATCTTTGAATATGTACCCTCAATCGAATCCAAAGATGGTAACAAGCATAAGTTTATTGTTGATGGGCGAGAGAATTAGGATAGTCAAGGATTTGATCAGGGACAAGCACTAGAAGATGAAGAATGGTCGGATTACCTTGAGCTGTCCTACAGCCAACAATGGTTTGCCAATTTTGGCCCCAACAGTTGCTCCTTTTCCACGGCGCCTTCCAGATGGATTGCACCGTCGCGCACG
>JBEPWC010000366.1:0-1942 GCA_041642615.1 Sulfurimonas sp.
ATCCTAACATAAATTATTTTAACTTACATAAGGAGTAGTTATGAATATTTCAAGCATTGTGGTACAGACTGTACCTAAGTATTTAGATGAAGTTGTTGAGAGTTTAAAGTCTTGTGAAGCGTGTGATTACCATATGCATGATGAAAAAGGTAGAATCATAATCACAATCGAGGGTAATGGCGTAAAAGAGGAGTTAGAAAAACTAAGAGTGATCGAAGAGATACCACATGTGATCACAGCTGATATGCAGATGGCTTATAGTGAAGATGAACTTGATGAGCATATGGAGGTTATAAACAATTCAGATGCGGTACCTAAGATGTTAAACGACAATAATGTAGATGTTGAAAACATAGTTTACAGAGGAGATCTTAAAAACAAAGATCTTGAAGGTTTTGCAGCTGACTTTGACAAAGGGGAATAAGATGGAATTTAATCAGAGCGAATTTCTAATAGAAACTATCGTCCCTGATCATGAGCTTATCATATCAAGAACAGACCTTAGCGGTACCATCACCCACGCAAATGATACTTTTGCAGATATAAGTGGATATAGTATCGATGAGCTTATAGGAAACTCACATAACCTTGTAAGACACCCAGATATGCCAAAACGTGTTTACAAAGATATGTGGAAAAGGTTAAAACAGGGTCAAAGATGGGAGGGTGTAGTAAAAAACCTTCGAAAGGATAGAGGTTTTTACTGGGTTCATGCTACTATAAGTGGTGTATATAAAGATGGTGAATTAGTTGAGTATAAATCTTTAAGAACACCTATAGATCACACAACTAAACTTAACTACCAAAAGCTTTATGATGAGCACAGAAACTTAGATAAAGAAAATATAAGAAAAGTGATATATAGCTAACATGTTTTGGAGGTAATTATGAAAATATTGATTGTTTTATTTTTTACACTAACGCTTTATGCTCAAGATAACGAGACTACGAAGCATATTGAACAACAGATTGAAAAAGAGATAAAATACTCCAAAGAACAAAAGTTCTATGGTGAAGATGAGTACGATTTTGAAGGGGCAAAAGTAGATGAAAATACTCTAAAGCAGATCCCTCCCCAACCTGACTATAACGATGATTTTGATATGACTAATGTTTATGACTAGTTAATTATTTGCAATTTTCAAGCAAAGAGTTTAGCTGTTTTTTCAGCTGATTTAACTGCTTGGTTGTTTTTAGTAAACTCTCTGAAGACTCAATCGCAATATCTTCACTCTTGTCAATGTTTTTTACAATCTCTGGTTTGTCTTTTAAGTCATGAATTATATCTTCAAACTCTTTTGTAAGTGACTCTAGCTGTTTTGCTGCAACTTCTGATTGATAAAGTGCATTTTGAGAATAATCAATAACTGAGTTGACCTTACTTATAATACAGTTCATACTATCAGCCATTTCAACAAACTCTTTTTCAGCAGATATCTCCATTGGCTCTAGGCTTGATATATCGGAGTTGCTAATTTTTTTATATTTTTGAAAAAATTCTCTTGCGTGATCTTCTATCTGCTTTAGCTGGATCAAAGAGTATAAAGCAAATACAAAAAGAAAAGAAAAGGCTATATACTGAAAGTTTTTAATAAAGTCTGTTTTCTCCTCTATATGTATAGTGTATAGACTAACAATCTTATCTACCTCTTCTAAAAGCTCAGCATTTGACTTATATGTATAGTCAATAATATAATTAAGCTTTTGTATATCATTGTCTACTAAAGCTTTTTTAAAATCATTTGTATTTTTTTCAAAAGTCCTCCATAGTATAAAAACTTTAGATATCTGATCTTTAATCTCCTGCGTAGGTGCTTTTGGAATATCAAGTGAGCTATTTCCATTTTTCAATATATCTAATCCATTATTAAACTCTTTAAGAGCTTCGTTTATCTCTTTAAAGTTGTGTGACTTAGCACTATAAATAAAATAAATATTTTTT
>JBEPWC010000367.1:0-1939 GCA_041642615.1 Sulfurimonas sp.
AGTGTATTACTTAGTTGATGTTGACTTTACCAATTTTACTTTACTCTTTAACTCATTCAAGTTATATTTGAGTATATCTAAAAGATATATTGAAACATAACTTGTCTAGGTGGTAACAGAGAGGGGGAAACGCCTGGCTCCATTCCGAACCCAGAAGCTAAGCCCCTCATCGCTGATAATACTTGTCCTTTCAGGATTGGGAATGTAGGTCGCCGCCTAGTTGAGTTGTTTTTACTTACTTTTTAACAATCACATACTCTTTGCAATATTCACTTTTAATAAATACACAAGTTATTAATTAGTTTTGATTACTTCCCACTTATGATCTTTTTTATCCATATTGACCTTATGTAGTCTATCTAAGAAGTATGTTCTTGATACTTCTTTAGCACCCAAACTTTTTAAATGATCTGTTGGTACCTGACAATCAACAAAGTCATATCTCCATACTTCAAGATGTTTAATTAGAGTTGCATAAGCTGCTTTTGAAGCATCGCTTACATCTGCAAACATAGACTCTCCACAAAATACACCACCAACTACTACACCATACAAGCCACCAACTAACTCACCCTCACAATAGCTCTCAACAGAGTGTGCAAATCCCATAGAGTGTAACTCTTCATAGGCTTCTATTATATCTTTTTGTATCCAAGAGCCTAACTGATCTTTTCTTTGTTTAGTTCCACATCTGTGTATAACTTTTGAGAAGTTTGTATCAAACTTATATTCAAATTTTTTCATACTTTTCTTAAGTGAACGTGAGAGCTTAAAGTCATTTAGCTCCATAATAAGTCTTGGATTAGGAGACCACCAAAGTATTGGTTCATTCTTACCATACCAAGGAAAAATGCCATTTTGATAAGCTCGTATAAGTCTTGATGGATTTAGATCACCACCCCATGCCAAGATGCCATCTTCATTTGCATCTTCTGGGTGTGGAAATTGTAGTGAGAACTTATTTATTTGAGGGATGTACATTTTAAAACAAGTTCATCTTTTAGTTCAACTTTAACTGTTCCGCCATTTTTTAATTTTCCAAAGAGTATTTCATCACTTAGTTTATTTGTTATGTGATCTTGTATATATCTCTTTAGTGGACGAGCACCCATTTCTGGTGAATACGCTTCTTGAGCTATAAACTCTTTTGCCTCTTTAGATAATGTAACTGTTATTTTTTTAGATTTTAACTCTATATTTAGCTCATCTATAAATTTAGATACTATTCCAGTTACCGTTAGTATGTCTAGTTGAGAAAATTCAACTATAGCATCAAGACGATTTCTAAATTCAGGTGTGAAGAATGACTTTAACTCTTCATTAGCTGAGATTGAACTATCTTTATTAAAGCCCATTACACTTCTAGCAGTTGCTCCAATATTTGATGTCATGATAAGTATAACATTTTGAAAGTCAGCTTTATAGCCGTTGTTATCAGTTAGTGTAGCCCCATCCATAATTTGTAAAAGGATATTTGTTATATCTTTATGTGCTTTTTCTATCTCATCTAAAAGTAAAACTGTATAAGGGTGTTTTTTTATAGCCTCTGTTAAAAGTCCACCTTGCTCAAATCCAACATACCCTGGAGGTGCACCAACTAAACGTGAGAGAGCATGTTTTTCCATGTATTCACTCATATCAAAACGCTCAAAGTTTATACCTAGTGTTTTACTAAGTGAGATTGCAAGTTCAGTTTTTCCAACTCCTGTTGGCCCTGAGAACAAAAATGATGCTATTGGCTTATCTGCAGTGCTCAGTCCTGCTTTTGATATTTTTATAGCTTTAGATACTTTCGCTACTGCATTATCTTGACCGATTACCAGTGACTTTAGATCTTTTTCTAGCGAAGCTAATTGTTTAGTTTCATCTTTATCTATCTTAGAGCTACTTATACCTATGATCTTAGATATTGTCGCCTCAATATCTCTAACACCAACTT
>JBEPWC010000368.1:0-1938 GCA_041642615.1 Sulfurimonas sp.
CATATTTCCATTACCAATAAATGTTACAAGATTATCCATATTTGTCCTTTTGCTTCAATTAAATTTAACTAAAATGTAGTTACAATCACTTAGAGTAGAAGTATAACTAAAATCAGGATTTTATTATATGAAAAGAATTGTAATAAAAGTTGGAAGTGCTGTTTTAACGCAGAATAATGAGATCGCTAAAGAGAGAATGCTTAACTTAGTCAACTTAATAGCAAAGCTAAGAAAAAAATATGAGATAATCCTTGTCTCTTCTGGTGCAGTAGCAGCAGGGTATTCTGCACTAAAGCTTGACAAGTCCAAGCAGATTGGCAAAAAAGCGATCGCAGCAGCGGGTCAGCCGATCCTTATGTCAAGCTACAAAAAAAAGTTTGATATTTTTGGTATGGATACAGCTCAGATACTTTTAACTGAGGATGATTTTGACTCTAGAAAAAGGACTAAGATCTTTCAAGAGATCATAGAGATGCATATAAATAATAACATATTGCCAATTGTTAACGAAAATGATATAACCTCTACGCCAGAACAGCTTTTTGGGGACAATGATCAATTATCCGCTAGTGTAGCTTATGCATTAGATAGTGATCTGTTAATAATACTCAGCGATATTGATGGATATTATGATAAAAACCCGTCTGAGCATAAAGATGCTAAAATATTTAAGGTATTAACTGAGTTGCCAAAGGGTGCCTTGGAAGATGAAGCTACACCAAATGATCCGTTTGCAACTGGTGGAATTGTTACTAAGCTAAAAGCGGCTGATTTTTTAATGAAACGTGGTAAAAAGATGTTCTTAACAAATGGTTTTGATTTAAGTGCTGCAGAATCATTTTTAATAGATAAAAAACATACTTTAGGTACTTTATTTGCACCAAAGAAAAATGAGGAGAAGATATAATGGAAAAATTTTTAGTAAAGGCAAAATCATCAAGTAGGGTTTTAAACGCTCTAAGTGGTAGTGAGAAAAACAGAATTCTAAAAGAGATGGCAAATGCTTTAAGAAGCAATACAATGACTTTGATCGAAGAGAATGCAAAAGATATGGCAGATGGTAAAAAGAGCAATCTTTCATCTGCGTTAATGGATAGACTGCTTTTAGATGAAGACAGAATTGAAGCTATGGCAGTTGCAGTTGAGGAGATCGCAGCACTTAAAGACCCAGTTGGTCGCATTCTTGATGGTTGGGTAACAGAAGATGGGTTAAATATGCAAAAAGTATCTATCCCAATAGGTGTGGTAGGGATCATCTATGAGTCACGCCCAAATGTAACAAGCGATACAGCAGCACTTTGTTTTAAAAGCTCAAACGTATGTATACTAAAGGGTGGAAAAGAGGCTCAGCACTCAAATAAAGCAATAGCAGATATTTTACAGTCTGTGTTAGAAAAAAACGATCTACCAAAAGAGATGGTCTCTTTAATCCCAGATGCGTCTCGTGAGGGTGTAGATAAGCTTATAAAGATGGATAAATATGTTGATCTGATCATCCCTCGTGGTGGTGCAGGACTTATTAAGCATGTTAGTGAAAATGCAACTGTAAGTGTTGTAAAACACGATAAAGGGCAGTGTCATACGTATATAGACAAAGATGCAAAAATGGACAACGCTATAGAGATAGCTATAAATGCAAAAACTCAACGTCCAGGTGTTTGTAACGCAATGGAGACACTTCTTGTAGATAGTGCTGTAGCAAAAGATATGTTGCCAAAACTTAAACAAGCATTTGATGAGAAGGGTACAGAGTTAAAAGGTTGTGCTAAAACTCAAGAGATCATAGATGTTGCAAATGCAACTGACGAGGATTTTGATACTGAGTATTTAGCAAATATACTAAATATAAAAGTAGTAGATGGAGTTGATGGCGCGATAGAGCATGTTGTTAAATTTTCATCAGGTCACTCAGAGGCTATTATAACTGAAAACATCACT
>JBEPWC010000369.1:0-1928 GCA_041642615.1 Sulfurimonas sp.
CTGCGATTTTTAAAAGTAAGATGGCTTTTGTCTAGCTCTTTTATGTTTTTAATACCCATAACAGACATCACTACCTTCATACCTTTGATCAAGTTTTTATGGTAGTTCCCGATCTCTCTTCCCTCTTTTACTACAAGGTAAGATGCACGTTTTCTAGGGTCTTGTGTAGCCATGCCAACTGGACATACATGTGATCCAAACCCACTACACATACGAGCACGTATACATCCACCACTCATCATAAAACCTCTCGCTATCCCTACAGCATCTGCACCCATACACATAGTTATGATTGCATCATCTGGAGTTAAGATCTTTCCACTAGCTATGATCTTAACTTCATCTCTTATGTTGTGTTTTCTAAGGAGTGTGTCAAGTACATAGAGTGCATTTTGTGTAGTTAGTCCAACAGATTCCATTAACTCTAAGGGTGCTGTAGCACTTCCACCCTCGCCACTATCTACAGATATAAAGTCTGGTATATTTTTTCCATCTGCATATCTTTGAGCTATCTCTTGGACTATCTCTTCAACCGCTTTTGAATCAGATATTACTATTTTAAAACCGACAGGCTTTTTAGATAGCTCTTGAAGTTTTTCAACAAAATCAAGCAGATGCGATGTGCTATCAGCATAAGGGAAACGGTTTGGTGAAAATATATCCTTACCCTCTTCAACACCACGGTAGTACGCTATATCTGCACTCACTTTATTTCCAGAGAGTTTTCCACCAGTTTGCTTTGCACCTTGGGCTATTTTTATCTCTGTCATACGACAAAACTTCATCGCTTTTTGGTATTTTAGAGGATCGAACGCTCCGTTTTTATCTCTAACACCATATAGTCCTGAGCTCATCTGAAAGATCATATTTGGAATATCTTCTGGGACATCTTTTGGAAAGTCATCTAGATCTGCTTGCCAGTTTATACGAAAAAGCACATGACTTTTTGTGTCGTATACGTATGTATTTCTTGTGTCTATCTTACCTAAAAGAACTTTTCTGTACCATTTTAAAGCACGTGAGCGGTTAAAAAGTTTATCCCCAACTTTAAATACAAACTCCGCAAAAGGTGTACTTTTAACTATCTCAAGATACTTTGCATTTTTTAGGTCTGGTTTGTGCGTAAATAGATGGTTTGAGGTAATAGATCCCTCACCAGTGTTTATGCTCAGATCAGAACTAGCACCCGCTATTGAAAAAGCACGAACAGCTTCTGGCGAGAGAGCTCCATCACTCATAGCTGAGCGAATAATAGGGGTTTTTGAAACAAAAGGTATCTCTCTATTTTTCCCAAAAACAACACTTACATCCTCATCAACTTCATATTCATTTAGTACATTTGTGGCATGCTTTAAAACAAATCTTGAGCCTGAAAATGGTTGTGCTACCGAAAAAGAAACATAGTTTGGTCTATCTTTTGCTGCTTTATATACCCAGTCTATTTTATCTTTTGACTCATAAAAAGTCTCTTCGGCAAAGTATTGGCGAAGTGGTTCACGAAGTGCCTCAAAAACATAACGCATCCTCCCAATAACGGGATAGTTGATCAAAAGAGCATGTTTTCTTTGGATAAAACGATCATATATGTAAAGTGCTGTTATTATAAAAATAGCACCAAGTATAAAAAACTCTATAAAATCTAAAAACAGATCCCACAAAAAATGTATGATCTCCACTAAAAATCCTCTATTTTAATAGTGTTTTCTGTCTTATCTTCTAGATTTTTTATGGTTATTGTTTTGTTTTGGATCTCATTTGTACCTATTATACAAAAGTATTTAGCATCAACTTTATCCGCACCTTTTAGATGGTTTTTGAAGTTTTTTGCTTTGTATTCTATGATTACTTTGTCTGTATTTCTTTTTTT
Source organism: Sulfurimonas sp. (assembly GCA_041642615.1). Lineage (GTDB taxonomy): Bacteria > Campylobacterota > Campylobacteria > Campylobacterales > Sulfurimonadaceae > Sulfurimonas. The sequence goes on from JBEPWC010000369.1 coordinate 1,868, forward strand.
GTGAGCTAGTGATACAACTAGATCAACACCCTCATCGTCCATAGCACCTATATAATAACCT
>JBEPWC010000370.1:0-1927 GCA_041642615.1 Sulfurimonas sp.
TACTTGGAAGTGCACCACCTGTAAAACCACTACCAGCTCCACGTGGTACGATCACTATTTTTTTCTCATTGCAGTATTTTAAGATCTTAGAGACATCATCTTCATCTCTTGGAAAAACAACAGCATCAGGCTCAAATCTTTCACGTGTAGCGTCATATGAGTACGCTATGAGGTGTGCTTTGTCGCTGTAAACATTCTCATCCCCAACAATACTTTGAAAGTGTTTAATATCTGAAGCTTGCATTTTCTACCCTTCGTTTTGTTTTTGTTTGTAATCTTCATATGATCTTTTAATACTTTTGTCATCTGGATTATGCTCTATAAGAAGTTCATAATAGTGTGGCTCATAATCTTCAAGTTTACCACTACCCTCTCCAAACCAATTTGCATCGATCTCCTCAACACGTGAGTAAAAAGGCAACATCTCGCTTTTTTGTTCTAAAGGTGCTTTTAGAGTATTTAGTATCTTTAAACTCTTTGCATCTATTGTGTAAACTTTTGAGTCTAAATAGATAAACACAAGACCTACATACAAACTAGAACTCATCTCTTTAAAGTCCTCTTTTAATGGTGTTGGATGACCATTTACACTAAGCAGGGTTGCAAATAGATCTGGGTGGATCCACTGCATATGTTTAGTACTTCTTGTGATCCTGTTGTAGATCTCTGCATTTGGTGCTATAAACAAACCTCTTGAGTACCCAAAAGCTAAAACCGCTGTGTCGCCTTTTTTTATACTCCACTTAGCTGATGGAAGTGCTGAGTTTTCTAGATCGTTAAACTCACTTAACTCTAAAGTAGCAACACCATCTGAAAAACTCTTAACAACTGCACTCATCAATATACTTGAGTGTTCTTTATCTAAGTTATGCACCACAAAACCACTCATTCCTACATCTATTTTATCTATCTCTATGGTAGCTAAGTTTTTTTCACTATTTACACTTAGTATGGTTGATTTTAAAACAGAACTCTCTACCGCCGACAACATAATTAGTAATACAAAAATATACTTCATCTAACTTCTTTTTATAAATTTTACTGCGATTATATCGCAACTAAGCTAATTTTCGATAAGGTTACAAAAATAATTTAATAGGTTTAATTTTTGTTTCGTATATTTTTCATAATTTTTATATTAACAACATCACTTTTTAGTTCAACTATGGAGTCATATAGGTGGCCAAACGGGATCTCTTTTCTTATGTTTTTAGAACAAAACAAGCTCCCCCTACAAGAGCTTTACTACGATCTAGACAAAGATGATCAAAAGCTTTTAGAAGAGGTAAGAGCTGGAACTAACTACCAAGTTATAAAGGATGATAAAGGGAAGCTACTCCAACTACTAATACCTATGAACGATGAACTACAGATCCATATATTTAAACATAAGGGTGTGTATAACTTTGATGTTATTCCCATCATTAGCGAAACAAAGCGTGAGGCTTTTGTAGTCAAGATAACGCATTCCCCATATCTAGACATTATGAAAGCAACAGGTAGCAAAAAACTAGCTCAAATCTTTGTAGCAAACTATAAATACTCACTAAACTTTAAACGTGATCTTAGAAAAGGTGATACTCTGATCATGATGTATGATCAAAAATACCGTATGGGCAAACCTTTTTCTATGCCAACACTAAAAGCTGCGATGATTGAGATGCGTGGTAAAAAACACTATATCTATCACAACACTGTAGATGACAGGTACTACAACCAAGATGGTAATGAGGTTGAGGGTTTTTTACTAGCACGCCCTGTTAAACACGCACGTATATCTTCATACTTTACAAAAAGACGCTTTCATCCTATTTTAAAAAAATACCGTGCACACTTAGGAGTTGACTACGCAGCTAGACGTGGCACACCTATAGTAGCAGCTGGAAGTGGTAGGGTTGTATTTAAGGGGCGAACTCGTGGGTATGGT
>JBEPWC010000371.1:0-1921 GCA_041642615.1 Sulfurimonas sp.
CTTAAACGTGGATCTGAAGTTTTTATGTTCTCCTTTTTTGCAGTTTTTGATACATTTAACTTTAGGAGATTGTTTTTATTTTTAACACTGCTTGGATCACCAATAAGTGTCATACCATAGCTTGAGATATGTTTTTTTACAACTGCTGCTTCATTTTTTGCATCTATATGCGTAACATAAACCATCGCTTCTCTTTTAGCATCTCTAGTTGCATTTAAAATATCTATAATATCTTTTTCATACTTAGCTTTGTTAAAGTCAGCACTTATAGCTTTTAAAATAGGTAGTTTAACATTTACCTCATCAGCTAGACTTTTGATCTCTTTTGTGTTTTTTAAAAGCTGTAGTATATTTGTTTTCTTTGAGCTCTCATATAGGGAGTTCATACTTTTATAGCTTTTATCTAGTTGTGCTTTTTGAGATGCAAACAATACACCTCGATCAACCTTAAGTAAAGTGTAAAACTTATCTCTAGCTACACTATTTTCAACAACACTTACACCTGTAAATTTGATCTTTTGGATCGATGACTTTGTTTTTGAAACTATATTTTCATCCACCATGCCATTTGATGTATTTACATTGATCTCTAGATCAGATGAAACGCTGGTACTTATGGTACCTGCCACTTGAGCTAGTGCATTTGATTTTGCTGCATCTAAGCTACTACCTTCACCTACACCATAGTAAAATGCAGGATTTGACATAGGTGGATTTAAATACCACTTTGGCAACTCAGATGCTGTGGGAGTGCTTGTTCCTACACATCCACTTATAAAAAATACAAAAATTAAAACTAAAACTTTTAAAAATACTCTAAACAACATCTACCTCTCCTCCTCAACTGACAAATATACATCAACAATATCTTGATACTTTCCAATAGTTGATGATTGCACGTAAGCATAATATGTCCCTATCGATATGTTTGGAACTGCTAAAAGTGTCCCTGTTAGCATCCTTCTGTATCGCTGAGTAATAAACTCTTTTTTTTCTCTAGTCAAACTTGTCAAAGCTTGAGCTGCTGCTATAGCTCTTAACTCTTGATCTATCACACCATAACCTCTTGTCATCCCTGTTGTTGCGGAAACGAACATACTCGCTGCTGCAAAAGCATTGTTATCTACTGCATCTAATAGATCGTTTAGTTTTTTAGCCAATGGTAGTTTTGATTGATCAAAATTTGCTTCTATTGATTGTGCACCATTTTCTAAAAGTGTAAAGTATCTCTCTTGAGCATCATCCTCCTTAGCTTCCATCTCTTCTAGCTCAGCTTCAGCTACACTCAGCTGCTCTTTTTTTAACTTTAACTCGTGAGAGTTTTGGTTAGCATCATCATCTAAAAACAGCTTTAATCTTGCTATTTTAGACTTTGTCTCACCAACCATTTCTAGAGCATCTCTGTATTCATTTTTAGACAAAATAACATTCTCGATCATATCTTCAGGCAACAAAGATATAACAGCCTCCTCAACATTTTTATACAGATTAGACCTAGACGCTTCAACATCTATGAGTGCAATCTTTTCTCCATTTTGTGCTGCTCTAAAAGAGGTATATGTTTTTGTATCACTCATATCTGGAAAAACATTCATATCTGGAACACTATACCCAGCATAACCATTGCTTGAGTTTTTATATATTACTGATGCTTGCCAATACAGTCTAGACTCAAGTGGGCTCATCCTAACAGATAAAGGCCTTCGAAGTATTGCATTTGTTATTCTAACAGTTGAATAGTACGCATCATCTCTTACAGCTTTTAAGGTATTTACCACTCTTCTATTAACTGGTGCTACAACCTTTTCTACCCACTTACTATCTGCAGATACTGGCATATTTTGTATTATATCAGTGTTTATCCTAATAAGATTTATACCCACATTTATACGAACTAGTTGCTTTTCAAAGCTAGGATCTT
>JBEPWC010000372.1:0-1918 GCA_041642615.1 Sulfurimonas sp.
TCTTACAAAGGATCATGTTGCTAATTTTTTAAGAAATTCTGCAGAGCTTATATCAACCGTTTCAACAGATAAACTATGCTCCTATGAGCGTGATAAACACCTTCTTGCAAATGAATACAAAAACATTGCAAGAGAGTGTCTTTCACATTATGAAAATACAAGTTTAAAGATCTCTGAACTCTCAGATGAGCATAAAGAGACTTTAGCAGAGTGTAAGGATCAACATATTAACCTGCCAGAGATCACATCAAAGTTTAATGAGATCCAAGATCATATGGTTGAAGAGGTCTCTAAAGCAAACTCCATTATAACGCAGTTATCTACCCAGATAAAGGATTTGGAAGAAAAATCAAGCCTAGACCCACTAACAAAAATCTTTAACAGAGGTGCACTAAACGACTACCTTGATGAGCTGTGTGAAAATGTAAACGAAAACTACGAAACACATATGTTAGCTATAGATATCGATGATTTTAAATCTATAAACGATGAGTTTGGACATATTGCTGGAGATAAGATCCTGATCTACATCTCAAGAATCCTTAAAAGAACACTAAGGGATGGTGATAAGGTATTTAGATTTGGTGGTGAAGAGTTTATCATCATACTTAACAGAGTTAAAGAGAAACAGTGCACAGAGATAGCCAAAAGGCTTATTAAACTAGTACATGATAACAAACTTATCTATCAAGGTAACAATATAGGTGTAACTATTAGTATAGGTGCTACAAAACTAAAAGTTGGAGATACACCTGAATCTTTTATATCAAGAGCAGATAAAGCACTATACAGATCAAAAAAATCTGGAAAAAATAAATTATCTACGGAGCCAACTTAACATATGGATTTAAACTATTTTGACATCATAGCATCTTCAATCATTTTGCTATTGGGACTTAAAGGGATACTAAACGGTTTTTTTAAAGAGGTTTTTGGACTATTAGGGATTGTAGGTGGTATATTTATAGCATCTAGGTTTGGTCCAGATGTTGGCGAGTATTTAAACTCTTTGGTTTTTAACTTTGACAACAAAGGTGCAGTAGGCTTTACAGGCTTTTTAGCAACCCTTGCTGTTTTTTGGCTTTTAATGATCATGGTTGGAGCTATCTTTAAAAAGCTAAGTTCTATGAGTGGGCTTGGTGTGTTTGATAGGATCTTAGGGTTTGTATTTGGTGCGAGTAAATTTTTCCTAATAGCTGCTGTAATAGCTCATGCGATTTACAATATACAGTCATTTAGATCTACAGTTGACTCTGCTATGCAAAACTCTTACCTATTCCCGATTTTAACACAGACAGGTTCAGTAATCATGAAAATAGATCCAGTATCTATGGGTGATGATATAAACAAAAGCATACAAGAGACTACAAAAGCTATAGAGGAAAAAAGCCAAGATATGTTGGATGAAAAAGCTAAAGAGGTTACAGAAAAAGTCAACCAAGACATACAAGAGCAATTAGAAGCAAATCAAAAAGATATAGAACAAAGAATATCAAGTGAGGGAGAAAAAAGTGAGTGATATCTCGACAAATTTTTCAGAACCAACAGTTGAATACGATCAACTTTTAGAAGACTTTAAAACACTTCTAAAACAAAACAATTTAAAATTTACCATCCAAAGAGAGGTTATTTTAGAGTGTTTGTATAACTCAGATGAGCATTTAACTCCTGAGTCACTACACCAAGTTTTACAAAAGAAGTACTCTGAGTTAAAAATAGGGATAGCTACAGTTTACAGAACACTTTCACTTTTAGAAGACTCAAAGATGGTTACATCTCTTTCATTTGGTGCTCAGGGTAAAAAGTATGAACTTGGAGCAAAAGAGCACCACGATCATCTTATCTGTACTAAGTGTGGAGATATAACAGAGTTTGTAGATGAGCGTATTGAAGAGAGACAACACAAGATCGCAGATGA
>JBEPWC010000373.1:0-1905 GCA_041642615.1 Sulfurimonas sp.
TGATAGTTTGAAACTTTTTGGTTTGTAGCCATATACTTTTATAAAACCAGTTGTATCGTTACTATCTAAAACAAAGTGACCAAACTCGTTTGTTTTTAAAGTTTTATTAGAATCACTCACTTTAGCTCCTACAATAGGATCTTTAGTTAAAGAATCAACAACCTTGCCATAGAAAGTTAGAGCATTTATGTTATAAAAAAGTATAAAAGTTATAAAAAGTATTTTCAATATGTTATCCCCAAAAAATCGTGGGAATTGTACCTAAAAAGTTGCTACCTTTGGTTAATAAAATACCCCAAACTAACATCACTCCACTTTTTTGATAGTGCAAGGTAGTTACTAATAGAGTTATTCACTTTTTCAAAGTCTTTATTTTTAGAGCCTAGCTCTTTTAAAACACTCTTTAAAGATTTTTTACCCATCTCAATAACATCATCTGGGTATTGTGATAGCTCTATATCCATTGAGCGTAGTTCTTCAAGTGCTACTATATTTTTAGCATGAAACTCATGTGTCATATTTGAGTTAAGCTCACTTGTTGCTACTTCGATCATAGCCTTATGCTCATCTGCAAGTTTATCAAAGCTTTTTTTGTTAAATGTCAGCTCTAAAATTGAGCCAGGTTCATGCCAACCTGAGTAGTAGTAGGGTGCAACTTTGTAAAATCCCATCTTTATATCTAACGCTGGTCCTACCCATTCTGTTGCATCTATAACTCCACGCTCTAATGAAGTGTATATCTCACCTGCTGGTAGAAGTACTGGGTTAACACCCATCTTTGAGTACACCTCTCCACCAAGACCAGGTATTCGCATCTTTAGTCCATCCATATCATCTAGAGAGTTGATCGGTTTTCTAAACCATCCACCCATCTGTATATTTGTATTTCCACCCATAAATGGGTGTAGGTTGTATTTTGCGTATTGTTCACGCCAAAGTTCTAGTCCACCACCATATAACATCCATGAGTTAATCTCTTCTGCTGTAAAACCAAAAGGTACACCGCTAAATAGTGAAAAAGCAGAGTTTTTCCCTTTCCAGTAATAAGGACCAGAGTGAAATGCATCTATTTGACCAGTTGATGCAGCATCAAACACAGCAAGAGCAGGTACGAGTGTGTTTTTTGCGTATATTTTGATCTCTAAACTGCCACCACTTATGGTGTTTATTCTAGATGCAAAGCTATCAACACCTGTACCTATAATATCAAAGTGTGCAGGCCAACTTGTAGCTAGTTTAATAACAGTTTTTTTATTTCTGTTTATATTTACACGCTTTTGATCATCACTACTTTTTGTGGGGTGTTTTGAGTAGTCAATAGCTTGTCTATTATTGTCATTACACCCAACTAGTGCCATAGATGCAGCAGATATACTTGTTGTGGTTAAAAACTTTCTTCTATCCATTGTGTGTCCCTAAAATTCTAAAGTTAACTGTTTGCCACTTTGTGGTTTTTCATTTGTGTTGAGTATTGTTTTGTCTGCACCAGCTATAAATGCGAAATTAAATCGGTTTTGTCTTAAAATATTTAAAATTTCATCCCTGTTTTTGTATGAAAATATATTTTTTGTAGAGTCTAGATCTAAGTTTTTTGGAACTATGTAGATTATGTTTGCCCAAGTAGCATTTGTTTGAAGATATTCAATCTCAGTTTTAACAAGGTTTGCATTTGGCTCAAATATCAAGACTTTGTCACTTGTTCCAAACTCCTTAGCCTCAAAGTTGTTGTTTGTAAACACTGGCTCAAAATGCTCTATTGGGTTAAACTTCTTAAGTGAGTAGTTTAGCTTTAATATATTAAAAGTGTTAAAAAGCTCTTCTAAGTATGGTATAAAAAATGGTGAGATCGGTTGCCTCTCGTAAAAACTGTTTTCATAGATAAAAGATGTCTCAAACAGAGTTTTT
>JBEPWC010000374.1:0-1894 GCA_041642615.1 Sulfurimonas sp.
ACTCACAGCACTATTTATAGATGCTTCAATATCAAAATACTTTTTATACACAGGTTTATTTGCACTCTCAGGTGCTTTAACAAACCTCTTAGCGATCCACATGCTTTTTGAAAGAGTACCACTACTATATGGTTCTGGTGTGATCCCTAAAAGGTTTGAGTCTTTTAAAAAATCTATAAAATCTTTGATGATGGAACAGTTTTTTACAAAATCACAACTTGAGACTTTCTTTGAAAAAGAGGAGAAGAAGCTAAACCTAACTCCTATTATTGAAAAAACCGACTTTACACCCGCATATGACGCACTTACAAAAACAGTTATGGAGTCATCATTTGGTGGTATGCTTGGTATGTTTGGTGGCGAAAAAGCTCTTGAGGGGTTAAAAGAGCCATTTACTAGTAAACTAAAAAGTGCAGTGATTAAGATCACATCATCTGAGAGTTTTGAAAAAAACCTACAGTTTCAGATCAAGAGTTCTTCACTTAGTGATGATCTACTAGTCTCGGTTGAGGGCTTAATAGATGAGAGGCTAGAAGAGTTAACTCCACAAATAGTAAAGCAGATAGTCCAAGACCTAATAAAAGTACACTTAGGATGGCTTGTTGTATGGGGTGGTGTCTTTGGTGGACTCATAGGGCTTATTAGTTCTTTTATAGTTTAATCTCTCAAAGATACACCTAAGTAATATTACTTGTCTATAATTGTTTAATGAAAACAATTATAGCAATAGAGTTCTTTTTAATTTTTATACTATTGCCGATCACTTTTTTAGTTGATGTGATCCCAAAGATAATGATCATGCCATCACTTTGGATAGTTTTTATCTATGCCTATTATGTGTTGAGATCACAAAAAGAAAATATAGTTTTTGGGGGAATAGATCTTAAAGAGCTAATTTTTATTTTAAAAAGGTTTTTAGTTATTGGTAGTTTGATCGTTGTTTTCACTTTTTTGTTTTATCCAGAAAAACTCTTTAATGTTCTAAGTGATCACTCTAAAATATATATTTTAGTAGTTATGCTCTACCCTGTACTATCAGTAATTCCCCAAGAGATCATATTTAGAAGGTTTTTCTTCTATAGATACAATATAGGAGTATCTGCTAGTACTTATATAATTACAAATGCTTCTGTATTTGGTTTTGTCCATTGTGCATTTGGAAATGCCCTCGCTGTTACTTTTACTGCTATTGGAGGCTTGCTGTTTGCAAGTACATACCAAAAAACAAGTTCACTTACCCTTGTTTTTATAGAGCATTCTATGTATGGAGTACTTGTTTTTACCATTGGGCTTGGTGAGTTTTTTTACCACCAAAACAACTTTTAAACTAAAAGTGTTTAGTCTTTTAAAGACTCATCTATAGTATCTGCTATTTGCTGTTTTATATTTTGACTAGAAAAGCCTGTCTCATGCGAATAGATCATATATACAAGAGCAGCTATAGATAAAAGCATCAATATATAACTGTTGTTTCTATAAAACATAAATGCTAAAGCAGCTGCAATAACCAGTGACAAAGGGTAGATAAAACCTTCCATCTATTTTTCCTTTAGTTGTTAGTGTAAGTATTGTATACAAATTATTACTAATGCAAAACTTTATTTGATCAGGTTTTTAAACTTGGTTCTAATCTCAACAAATCCAAGTTTTATGCCACTATAACGCATTAGCTTAGCTACACTTTTGTACTTTTGTCTCTCGTAACAAGGATCGGAGCATTTTCTACACTTTGGCTTTTCCTCGTAAGGACACTCTCGTAGTCTTTGTAGCGAGTATTCTAAAAGATTATGACACTCTTTGCAAAGAGTAAGCTCAAACTCAATACCATTAAAGTCATACTCTATAGCATAGTTATCTTTTACTTGATCATTGTGCTTATCACGACAATACACTG
>JBEPWC010000375.1:0-1884 GCA_041642615.1 Sulfurimonas sp.
CTAAAGAGGTTGAGATGATGATCGATAAAAACTGCTCAAAAGCTTTTTCATTTACAAGAAAATTAAATGAATCTTACCCAGAGCTTATCACAAAATTGCAATATCTATCTGCAAAGCGTTTGCTATTAAACCATGAAAGGTATCTGATCTGGGAGATGGAGCATGAGGGAGTTTTAGAGTCATCCGAAGCTGAACATCTTATAGATAAAATAGAGTTACAGATGTCAAAAATAAAACATTAAATATTTTTTTTACACAAAAAGTCCTCTAAACCTATTTTTTAGTGGGTAAATATAAAAATAAAATAGCAAAATTGTTATCTCAAAAATCAAAAAGCTTACTTTAAGAGCAACTTCCCTAAAATACATAAACTAAATTAGAAATCATTCCTAAAACTTAAGGAGAATTTATGCTAGAAATTAGATGGCATAGTCGTGCAGGTCAGGGTGCTGTAACAGGTGCTAAGGGTTTAGCAGATGTTATTTCAACAACTGGTAAACATGTACAAGCATTTGCATTTTATGGATCTGCTAAGCGTGGTGCTGCGATGACAGCCTACAATCGTGTTGATGATGAAGTGGTTATGAACCACGAAAAATATATGGAACCAGACTACGTATTTGTAATAGATCCGGCTTTGGTATTTACATCTGATGTTACTATAAATCATAAAGATACTACGAAGTATATTATTACTACGCACCTATCAACAGATGACTTAAAAAAAGAACAACCTAAGTTAGAGGGAAAAGAAGTTTATACAGTAGATTGTATTAAAATTGCACAAGAGACTATTGGTCGTCCTATTCCAAATACACCAATGCTTGGAGCATTTATGAAGGTTTCTGGTATGTATGATATTGAATTTTTCAAAGAGAGTATGCAGAGAATTCTTGCAAAACTACCACAAAAAATTGTCGATGCGAATATGATAGCAATCCAACGCGCATACGATGAAGTGAAATAGGGGGCTAAGATGGCAAATAAAGGATGGGATGAATTTGAAATCGGAGCTATGCTTCGCTCATTTGATGGTAAAGCAGCAGATGTTATCGCTGAAACACACCAAGAGGATCGTAACTATTCTCAAAGTAACTCTTTTACAGCAAGTGTTGCAGATTGGAGAATATTAAAGCCTATATTTAACAAAGACTACTGTATTGATTGTCAGTTTTGTTGGGTATATTGTCCAGATATGTCAATCATCTCTCGTGATAAGAAGATGGTTGGTGTAGATATGGATCACTGTAAAGGGTGTGGTATCTGTGTTGAGGTTTGTCCAACAAACCCAAAATCACTTCTAATGTTCGATGAACACACAGATGAAGAAACTGAGTTAGCTCAGTGGCCTGCAAAAGATGAGGAGAAAAAATAATGGCATTTGATAAAATGGAATTAAGAGATGTTGAAGTTTGGGATGGAAATATGGCAGCAAGCCAGGCTATGCGTCAAGCACAGATCGATGTTGTTGCAGCATACCCAATTACACCATCAACACCAATAGTTGAAAACTACGCTACATTTTTAGCAAATAACTATATCGAAGGTGAATTCGTAATGGTTGAGTCAGAGCACGCTGCAATGAGTGGCTGTATAGGTGCTGCTGCTGCTGGTGGACGTGTTGCAACTGCAACATCTTCACAAGGTTTTGCTTTGATGGTAGAGACTCTTTACCAAGCTTCTGGTATGCGTCTACCGATCGTTCTTAACGTTGTTAACCGTGCACTTGCTGCACCACTTAATGTTAATGGTGATCACTCAGACATGTATCTTGGACGTGACTCTGGCTGGATTCAGTTTGATGCGTATTGTCCTCAAGATGCATATGATCTAAACCTTATAGCGTTTAAAGTATGTGAAGATCACGATGTACGTCTACCAGCT
>JBEPWC010000376.1:0-1884 GCA_041642615.1 Sulfurimonas sp.
AAGTACGCTAAGTATGAAGATGCAGGTGTTTTAGACATACTTGTAACTAAAGAGGATGTTAAAGACAACCAATCAAACAAGAGTGAAGCTCAAGCATCACATCCAAGTGAGAGTGAAAAGTCAAAAACTCTAAAGATCAAAGAAGCTCATAAACTAAAAGAAGATGGGATCATCACTGATCAAGAGTTTCAAAAACTAAAGGCTGAGATTTTAGATGCTAAGTAGCTCTAAAGTAAAACAACTAGTACAAAACTATTTTAAAGAAGATAAAAACATAGAGTTTGGATATGTTTTTGGATCATATGCAGATGAGACATTTAATGACAGAAGTGATGTAGATATAGCTGTATATTTAACAGAATTTAACTTTGATATAGAGTTAAGTATACACTTTGAATTATCAAGGTTGTTAAATAAAAATGTTGACTTAGTTGTCCTAAACAAGGCTAAGAACTTGTACTTATTAGAAGATATTATGCAAAAAGGTTTTTTACTAAAAGATGGTGATAAAAGATTTGACTTTGAGGTTAGAAAACATCATCAGTTTGTTGACTTTATAGAGTTTAAAAAGAGAATATATGCATCATAATATAGAGATAAAGATAGAAAAAATAGAAAAATACCTAGACATTCTAGAAGAGCTCAAATTAGACTGCAGTGAAAAGCTCTCAGATGATCCAGTATATGAAGGAGCTTTGCTACACTATTTATATATAGTGAGTGATAGTTGCATATCTTTAGCAGAAATGACAATAAAATACAAAGCATTTCGAACTACTCAAAGCTATTTTGATAGTATAATTATTTTAGGTGAGAAAAAAGTTTTACCTAGAGAGTTTGCACATGATTTTGCAAGGATAGCATCATTTAGAAACTTTTTAGCACACGATTATGAAGATGTAGACTATGTGTATATCTGCGATGAAGCTTTAAAAAAACTAGATGATATAAAACAGTATTTAAAATACATAAAAGAAGCGATATAGATAAGTTTTAGATGTATAAAATACTTGACATTATTTACTTTAAAAGCTAAAATGTATAAAATATTTTACATTATAGGCTACTTAAAATGAACTATAAAGAACTATCTCACGAGATCTCTAAGATCAGAAAAGAAAAAAGGATCTCTCAAAAAACTTTGTCTGATGATCTAGAGATATCCCGTGCAACTATAAGTAATTTTGAAAATTCAAAAAGTACAGATATAGGGTTAAAAAAAGTTATAGATATTTTAGACTATCTAGGACTAGAACTTTGCTTAAAGGAAAAGTCTGCTTTTCCAACAGTTGAGGAACTAAGAGATGCAAGATAGACTTAGTGTAAATGTAGAAAAACATCTCACAGGAAACTTAGTTCAAGAAAATAGTGAATACGTCTTTTCATACAAAACTCAAGTAAAATCTGACTTTATATCTTTAACAATGCCTGTTAGAGAAAAAAGCTACGTAAACAAAAGCTTACACCCTTTTTTTGAGATGCACCTCCCTGAGGGATACTTACTATCTGTGATAAAAAAACACTTTTCAAAGATCTCAAAAACAGACGACTTTGGACTCTTAAAACTCATGTCAAAGCATATAAGATCTAGAGTTTCATATGGTGATCCAGAGAGTAAAAAAGATACCTTGACATTAGATGAGTTGTTACACAACTCTAAAGATGATCTATTTGATGAACTTGTTGATAGATTTGCCCTAAGATCTTCTCTTAGTGGTGTCCAACCAAAAGTTTTAGCTTTTGTAGAAGATAAAGCTTCACTATCTTTTGATGAGTATATAGTAAAATCATGGGGCGATGACTATCCACATTTGGCACTAAACGAATACTACTGCATGAGGGCAGTAAAGTTAGCAAATATAGCTGTACCTGAGTTTTATATAT
>JBEPWC010000377.1:0-1873 GCA_041642615.1 Sulfurimonas sp.
GAGTTGCTGTAAATGCTAGATTTCATTTTCTTGTTTAGGCCCCACAGACTTTATATTTCTCATATCTATAATATCATTATCTATACCCTCATATCCAAGATCTGATAATGATAGGTCATTACTCGTTTTATCAATTATATGAGGTTCAATTACAATAACAAGCTCTTCTACTTGTTTAGAGTTATTTTCATATCTAAATAGTGAAGACACTATTGGGATGTCTCCAAGTATTGGTACCTTATTTGAACCTTGAGTATTTTTAGTATTTATTAAACCACCCAGTATTATCCTTTTGCCACTTTGTACTGTAACTACAGATGATAGTTGACGTCTATTTAGATCTGGTGGCATAATTCTATCGCTTGATGTCCCTTGAGTTATATCATTTCTGGTCTCTGATAAAGATGGGTTTATTTTAAGTGTTACAGTTTTATCATCTGCAATCTCAGGAGTTATGTTTAGTAAAACCCCGGCAAATACTGACTCAATAGATTCATCTTGTGTAGTAGCAGCTACTCCACCACCACTTCCTTGTTGGTTTGTAGATGATTTTACTTTGTAGAAGTATTCAGTTCCAGCTGTAATAAGTGCTGGTTGGTTGTTTAGAGTTAACACTTTTGGGTTTGAGATAGAACTAACATCACCTTGTGTTTGTAAAAATTTTACAACCTCATTTAAACTGACTTCTGCCTTAACGCTAACAAGATTTGCTACTTCTCTAGCAAGACTGCCGCCAACATCTAGTATTTCATTAGTTTCTGGATCAAATGAACCGCTAAAATTGTAAGACTTATTGTCAATATCAACATCAATGTTTTGTAGTTGATAAAGTTGTGACCAGTCAACACCAGTTGTTTTTCCTTCGTTCATAGTTACAGTTAAGAGTTGAACATCTATCAATACTTGAAGTTGAACTTTCTCTTGAAGCTTTTTAAGGTATGACTCTAGTCTTTTCATCTGTTTTACTGTAGCCGTTACTGTGATCAAACCTGCATTTTTGTTGATAATTGGAGATGAAGATTCATATATGTCTTCAGGACGATTTAGAACTTGTTGAAGCTCTCTGTCAAGTTGTTCCCAAAATTTAACTTCATCGTTAGTCTCTATTTTTATACCTGACTGAGCAGAAGATGAAGAACCACCCTGAGCATTTCCTCCACCTTGGACACCGCCACCAGTTGCTCCACTCTGGGCATTAGCGTTTTGTGAATTTGATGAACTTAGTGTTACATCTGTAGATGCTGTTGCTTTTCTTTGTGAAAGAATATAGTCAATACCAAAAACTTTTGTAGTCAAATAGGAAATCTTAAGGAGGTTGTTTTCTAGTGTATAAGATAGGTTATTCTCTAATAAAATAATATCTAAAACCTCTGTAATAGTAAGGTTTTTTAAGTTTGTTTTGTTTAGTGGAGTCTCCATAAATTTTTGTGCATGCGGATCTGATACTATTACACTAAATTCACACTGATCACTTAACTGATCTATAAACTCAATGATCTTGGTATCCTTTGCTGAACTTACACTAAAAAGTTCATAAGAGCAATCAGCATTTGCTTGAATTGATAATATTGAACTCATCAACGCACTTAATGCAAATTTTTTTAATAGTCTCATTTTATTAACCTACCTATTCTTAAATTTTAATTTTGTATTTTTTGTTGCTGTTGTAAGCAGTTTGCTTTTTGAGCCACTTCTTAAACTTACTGTTTTTTTGCTAATATTAATAATTTTGTATCCATTTACTATATCACCAACATTGTACCACTTCTCATTAATAAGAGCTGAATTGTTTATTATAGCTCCTAGTAAAAAAGAGTTTTTGGTAAACACAACATCCTTTTTAGGTTCTGAATCAGCAGTACTTTTCTTAAAT
>JBEPWC010000378.1:0-1870 GCA_041642615.1 Sulfurimonas sp.
AAACTAGTTGTAGAGTCTAAAAATGAGATGTATCTAGCAAAAGAAGACATAGAATCACTAAAGCCTTTAGAGGACTTAGAGATCGTTTTAAAGCGTGCTTAAAATCTCTGTCCCATTGTAAATTCAAAGGCAGAAGTACGATCCCCTTCTTGTTCATTTAGAGGTCTTGCAAACATCAACTGAATAGGTCCAACAGGACTAAACCATTCAAGTCCTACTCCATAACCACCACGGGAAAATTCACTCAAATCACTATCGCCTATAAAGCCCCAATCAACAAATCCAACTAGACGCATTTTTGCTTTTTCTACAAGTGGAATACTAACTTCAGCAGAGTTTGAGAATGTTTGTTTTGCACCTGTTCTAATAACACTTTGAACCCCAGTAGAGCTAGTGTAGGTCATAAGTGGTGCTATAGAGTATGACTCATATCCACGAACTGATCCAATACCACCCATATAAAACTTCTCAGAAACAGGCAAATACCCTGTATCTACTGCTAGATAGTATCTTGATTTATATCTAAGAATCGCATCATAATCGATCAGCTCTTCTAAACCTTTATAGATATTAAACTTAGTTCTTGACTTTAGGTAGTTAGCATCCTCACCAAGACCTGACTTTTCAAAGACCTGACTGATAGTGTAACCTGCACGAGGTAAGTAATAGTCATCTGTGTTATCGTAACTAATACTCATGGATATAGAGCTTTTAGAATAATCTTCGAAATAATATGGGTTAGTATAAGAGGTGTCATTTATATTGTCGTAGCTGTGCTTTGAGTAACCATACCCCAGATAACCACTAACATGACGAGTAAACTTATGTCCTACTCCTAGACTTATACCCTCACTATTTGTTGTATAGTCATTGTAGTCATATGATGATTTATTGATAGAGAAGTTTCCACTAAAGTCACTATCGTTTAGTCTCTTGTTAGATATACTAAAAGAGTAGTTTCTTGTAGTCTCAGACTTTTCAATTTGTAAACCGATATCTATACCTGAACCCCAAATATTTCTATCATTTACAGCTACATTTACTAAGAAACCACCATATGAACCATACCCAC
The DNA here is from genome assembly GCA_041642615.1 of Sulfurimonas sp. Taxonomy (GTDB): domain Bacteria; phylum Campylobacterota; class Campylobacteria; order Campylobacterales; family Sulfurimonadaceae; genus Sulfurimonas. The sequence goes on from JBEPWC010000378.1 coordinate 1,073, forward strand.
CACCTAGTTGAATATTTCCAGTTGGTGCTTCTTTTACTTTGACTACAAGATCCATTGTCTTGTTATCGATCCTTTTTTCCTCTATGGTCTGACCCTCAAAAAAACCAAGTCTACCCAGAGCGTTTCTTGAGTCACTCAGATCTGTTAAAGAGTACATATCGCCAGGTCCAAGATAAAGCTCACGCCTAATGATCCTATCTAGTGTTCTGTTGTTACCAGATACAAGAACATTTCTGATCTTTACTTTGTCTCCCGGAACAACTCTAAAAACAACTTCAACTGTATTGTCCTCTTTGTTTTTCTTAAGATCTGGAACAACTTGAACAAATGCATAAGCTTTATCTGCTACAACTCTTTTGATCTTTTGTGAGTCATCACGAAAATTTTCAATATTAAAAGGTTCTCCAACTTCTAAAGATGTTACTTCAAGCAACTTCTCATCATCTACAACTTTTTTAGTCTGCTCTATTCTGATCTTACTTATATTATATACTTCACCCTCTTCGATCACATAGCTCATAAAAGCTGTGTAGTTATTAAAGTCAGCCTTTACAAAAGGTTGTTCAACCTTAGCATCTAAAAATCCGTTTTGCATATAGTAGTCTTTTATACGAAGATGATCGTATGCCAAATCTCTTAGTTGCATCTTCCCATCATTTCTACCATAAAACCAACCCATCCACTCATGTTCTTTATTTGCTATAACATCATCGAATTCTTGCTCGTCTAGTTTTTCAACACCTGAGTAGCGAAGTTTTTCTATGATGATCTCTTCACCCTCGTTTGCTATAAATGTTA
>JBEPWC010000379.1:0-1864 GCA_041642615.1 Sulfurimonas sp.
CTCTATCTGCTAATGGGATATCTGCAGTGATCACAAGATCACCCTCTTCTAGCATCTCTACTATTTTATGATCAGCCTCATCTGCTCCCTCATCTACTATCATGTACTCAACTAGATCAGATTTTCCTATGTTTATCTTTTTGTTTGATACAACTATGGTTTTTATCTTTAAACGTTCTATCTGCTTTAAAAGGATCGATTTTAGCAAGTTTGGAAACGCATCTCCATCTACATATATTTTAAACATCTACAACCTCTTTTATATTTTTTGCAAAGCTTTATTTTTAAGTTCATATATAGTTGGGGCTAAACTATCTATGAAACTTTTATGGTGTGAGACTATGATCATAGACTTTTTTATGGAGTTTAGTATATCTATGATCTTTTTCTCAGATCTCTCATCTAAGGCATTTGTTGGCTCATCAAGCAGAAGTATTTTAGGTTCTAAGATCAAAAGTCCCGCAAGTGCTACAACTTTTTGCTCCCCACCGCTTAGATCTAAGATCACCCTATCTCTAAGGTGTGAGATATGAAGTTTTTCTAAGATCTCCTCCCCTTTAGTCAAGGCTTCATTCTCACTCTCACCTTTTGCACGAAGTGAAAAAGTCACATCCTCTATGACGGTTGGACACAAAAAGTGGCTTGTTACATCTTGAGGCAGATAGGCTATGTCATCTCTGTAGTTTTTAAACTCTTTTATATCCTCTATTTTATTATGAAAAAGTTCTATATGCCCATCACTAGGTTTTATGAAACCAGCTATGATCTTTAAAAGTGTGCTTTTTCCACTTCCGTTTGAGCCTATGATCGCTACTTTTTCCTCATGCCCAAGGTCTAGTTCAACCCCACTAAATAGATCGCCATACGAGATCCCTCTTAGATTAACAAAACAACTCATACACAACCTTTAGTAAAATGATAATGACAGATATAGACAAAACACTCTCATAAACCCCAAAAGAATTTGAGTTTAAAAGGTAGATCCTACCCTTAAATCCGCGAGCATCCATACTGACCTTTATATCTTCAGATTTTTTAATAGCTTTTATGAGTATCATGGCAAATATATTACCATATGTTTTATAGCTAAACATAGATGTCTTAGCTACAAACCCCCTTGATTTTAGAGCGTTCTTTGTCTCTTTAAAGTCCTTTTTTATGTAGCTGATTAACTGGAGTGTAAAATAAAACACACTTATGATCTTTTCATTTACACCCAAAGACTGCATACCACGGACAAGATCATAACCTTGTGATCTGTAAAAAAGGGTTATGTTAAAGAGGAGTATCAAGTTTGTACGCATTAGCAACTCCCCTGCTTCTTGAGGGTTTTTAAAGTACACAAAAAGCACAAGAAAAACTATAAAAAAGTTTAGCATGAACAGCTTTTTTACTATACTTAAAAAGTTATCTTTTTCAAAAAACAAAACAACAATTAGTGGAAGTAAAAACAGATAATTCAAAGGTGAAAAAGCCACTATAAGTGAGTATAAAAGTGAGTTAACAAGTCTTATGGCTTCTCTCATCTTTTCTTTATTCTCATAAGTAGAAAAAATATAATAAATATACTAAAAAGACCTATAGTTATTTTTATAGCCTTAGATGAGTCCTCTTTTTCTATGTGATCTTCTAAACTCTGCTTTTTAATATTTTGCACCCTAATAAGCTGGCTAACAACATGCCCGCTACCTGCATCTACTACAACTTTAAGAGTTTTTGTTTTTGGTGTGTAGGTGTACTCTCCATCGCTATTTAAAAGATCAGTTAGTAGTGTTTTGTTTTGATCTTTTATGGTAAGGGTGCAGTTTTTGCACGGTTTTTTGTTTGCAAAGTATGAGTATATATTTAGAGTGGAGTTTTGTTC
>JBEPWC010000380.1:0-1864 GCA_041642615.1 Sulfurimonas sp.
CGACGCTCTTCCGATCTTGAGGATCCATCCAGTTTAGGTGTGCCACAAAAAGGATCAGACCTGTAAGGATCGATGTTGAAGCCATAGTAAGTGGTGAGCGTTTTGAAAATATAAACCCAGCTAAAACTGTAGCCCAACCAATATAGATCATAGACTCATAACCATTTGACCATGGGGCATGATCAGATATATACCATCTAAGCCCTAACCCAATAGTATGTAAAATAAAAAACAACACTAAAAGCCACAGCGATGCTTTTGCAACAATACCTAGTTTAAACTTAGGCTTGATGATCTTAGTAAAGCTAAAGATTAAAAGTACAAAACCAACTAATAGATAAAAAGGATATAGGTTTTCAAAAATATTTGCATAGTTATAAAAAATCTCTGCATTTATTTTTGTAGCCGATGGATAGACCTCTTTTCCATAAAAATGCTGAAATTCTGCTATCTTCTCTAGTGCCTCATCCGCATCATTCCAATTAGATGTTTTGATCCCTTTGTCAACTGCTGAGAAGTATGAAAAAGCGATATTTCTGACTTTTGTTGCATCTTCATAAACAAAATTTTCAAGTGCATCGATCGTAGCAAACCACTTATTGTTCTCATCGCTAGGGCGTGGCCAAATCTGCATAAGTGAACCTGTATATACAGAGTAAGTGATATTTACCCTTTCATCTATCTTTATCACCTCTTTGTCAAACTGGTCTCTATGTTTTGGTTGTTTTCTCATAGCAGTCTCTACATAAGATCCTAGTTTATAACCTCTCATATTTACAGGATCCATAAAAAACTGAGAAAAAGATGCATACTTAGCATCCTCTCTAACTGAGATGATCTTGTTTATCTCTTCATTTTTTGTACGGATCATCTTTACATCTCTGTACTCATCTGGCTTAATCATCATACCAAGAACAACCTGTGTAGGTGTTAGAGCGTACTTTCCAACTCTAAACTTTGAGTCTCTATGAACTTTTGCAAGAATCTCTGTAGCTAAAGTGTTTACAGGCTTCATCCTACCACTTGCATCCTGAACAACTAACTTTCCAAACTCATCAGAGTGTTTTTTATCAATACTTACGATCGTTTTGATCTCTGGTGAGAGGCCATTTGCCTCTGTTGGTGTTATACCAACTACTAATAGTGTAGCTATGATCGCAGCTGAAGCACTTGAAGCTTTTTTTGCTTTTTGTGCTAAAGCAGCGAACCTGTTTTGTTTTGAAAAAAGTGTCCACATCATCCCTATTATAAGCAGTGCGTAACCTATATATGTAGGAAGGGTTCCAGGATCGTTGTTAACAGATAAAACTGTACCCATCTCATCTTGATCATAAGATGATTGGAAAAACCTAAATCCACGGTGTTCTAAAATATGGTTCATATAGATTCTATATGGCATCTCTAAACCTTCCTCTTTGTCAATTAACACTACTTCACTTGCATACGATGAAGGACTCATAGAACCAGGATAGCGGTCTAGTTGAAAATCTTTTAAATAGATCGAAAAAGGTAGTGTTAATCTTTTTGCACCATAAGAGAGGTGTACATCAACTCCGTTTATAACATCATGAGTCTCTTTAGCTCTACTTCCAGCTTTACCAAATACTAAAACCTCTTTACTTACACCATCAACATCAACATTGAAAATAAGTGCATCCATACCTGGTCTTTGAGCAGACGCTTGTGGGTTTGAGATCAGTTTTTTCTTAGCACTTGGGTAGAACTCTTTTAAAACAAAACCTGCATTATCAGTTTGGTAAAGCTTTCTTCTCTCTAAAGCTGTTTCTTTAGATGCATTTAACTCAGAGTTTTTCTGTGTGTCCATATTTAGTGTTTTTAGAGAGATATTGTGAGACATGTATAC
>JBEPWC010000381.1:0-1857 GCA_041642615.1 Sulfurimonas sp.
TTATTAAAGATAGTGGAGTCGCTCACAACTACGCACTAATAGTACTTCTTGTTCATATACTAATCGCTGTTGTAACACTTTTTGTGTGGATACTCTCACTAAGTAGAGCAAAAAAATATCTCAGAGAGGGTAAACACAAAGAGATGGGTAAGATAACATTTAGTGGTATAGTTTTAACTTCATTAAGTGGCATATGGGTTTATATGCTACTTTTTGTGTACTAGCTATAGTCCCGCTAAAAGATGCACTTGTCTTGAGCGTATGGATGCCGTTGACTTTAACGGAAGGAATATCTTCTTTAGAAGATGTTCACAGTAGTTAAACATATGTCAATGGTACTCTAGTAGAAAAATGTTCACGGGAGCTCAGAATAGAGACAAGTGTATAAACAATAAAATATTTATAGATAAGGAAAGTATAATATGATTGAAGTTAATAAAAAAGCACCGGAGTTTTGTTTACCAAACCAAGATGATGTTGAGATCTGCTCACGTGATCTTAAAGGAAAATGGGTAGTACTATATTTTTATCCAAAAGATAATACACCAGGTTGTACAACAGAGGCTTGTGAATTTACAGAGGCACTGCCGGATTTTAACGACCTTGATGCGATCGTACTTGGAGTGAGTGCAGACTCAACTAAAAAACACCGTAACTTTATAGAAAAAAAAGATCTAGGGATCACCCTACTAAGTGATGAAGATACAAAAATGATGCAAGAATATGGTGTATGGCAGTTAAAGAAAAACTTTGGTAAAGAGTATATGGGGATCGTTCGTACAACTTACATAATAGACCCAGAGGGTGTTGTAAAAGCTGTTTTTGAAAAGGTGCGTGTAAAGGGGCATGTGGCAATAGTAAAAGAGACACTGAGCCAGCTTCGCAAATAAAATAAAGCTTAACTTAAAACTAGTTTTGGTATAATTACGCGATTTTTCTTTAGCACTTGCACAAGAAACATTAAACAGATTATGTCAAAAACTAGTGCAACTCTCTATATTTAGGGAGATCTGTCCGACATTTTCAAAGAAAACTAGTGAAAATTCTGGCTCATAAATGTAGCCTTTAAAGGACCTATTAATGGTAACTATGAAAGATTTATTGGAGTGTGGTGTACACTTCGGACACCAAACTCGTCGTTGGAACCCAAAAATGAAAAAATACATTTTCGGTGTTCGTAAAAATATCTATATTATCGATCTACAAAAGACTTTACGTTATTTTCGTAACACATATCAAATAGTTGTAGATGCAGCAGCTGAAGGGCAAACTGTTCTTTTTGTTGGTACTAAAAAACAAGCTCGTAACTCAGTAAGAGATGCAGCCATCTCATGTGGTATGCCATATGTAGATAACAGATGGTTAGGTGGTATGCTTACTAACTTCCCAACTATTCAAAAATCTATCCGTAAACTTGATGTTATTGAAGATATGCAAGAAAATGGTCAGATCGATCTTTTAACTAAAAAAGAAGCTTTAATGCTTTCTCGTCAAAAAGAGAAGTTAGAGTCTTATTTTGGTGGTATCCGTAACATGAAAACTTTGCCAGATATGATGTTTGTAGTTGATGCTGTAAAAGAACACACTGCAGTTTTAGAAGCAAACCGTCTTGGGATCAAAGTTGTAGCTCCACTAGATACTAACTGTGATCCAGATGTGATTGATTATCCGATCCCTGGAAATGATGATGCTATCCGCTCAATTCAGCTTTTTTGTAAAGAGATGGCAGAAGCTATTAATGAGGGTAAAGCACTAAGAGATGGTCAGAGTGAAGAAGCTGAGGGTGAAATTGCTGAGGCTCAAGAAGCGGCAGCTACAACAGAGGCACCAGCTCAAGAAGCAGAAAAAACTACAGAG
>JBEPWC010000382.1:0-1855 GCA_041642615.1 Sulfurimonas sp.
TCTAACACAGCCAATCCTATCAAAAAGGGAACCAAATAGGGTAAAACAATACCTATTCCCCCAGCAAATCCCTCTACTGCTCCCTGTACTAATTTGAGAGGAAGACCACTCATATAGATCGATAAATGAGGTATAAAAGATCCTTCAAAAAATTCCAAAATGTTTGATTCTATTATTTGCCCAAATCCAAACACAACATTAAAAAAAAGATACAAGATAAGATAGAGAGAAAAGTTACACAGGCTCAAAAAAAATATATAAAGCGTGTATCATCATTTGTTAAACAAGCAGAAGTTTACTGGGGAGAAAAGCCAGAGGTTGCAAGTAAGTATAACTTTGTTAAGTATGAAAAGGATTTTAAAGCACGTACGATCATTAACTTTAAAAGTGGTGTAATCAAAGTTGAAACTACAGACACAAAAAAACCTTTAAAAACCTTACAAGAGGTTATAGTAAGTACACTACTTAGTCCTCAAAATCCTGAAGATATAGACCTATTTTCAACTAGAAATAAGATCCATGTAGGTGAGCCTTTTTTACTTGATCGTGTTAAGGATCACGATGGCAAGCCTATCCGTTGGCGATGGCGGGCAAACAGGTATGCAAAACATCTAATAGACACTAGTCTAAAAAAAGACAAACATTACTATGTAACTTTTAAAATGAAACAAGATACATACTCAACTAACTCAGAACTAAACTATGCTTCGATCGTACACGAACAAGCAAGACGTTTTGACCTTGAACCTGCATTGATCTTTGCACTTATTGAAACTGAGAGTCATTTTAACCCGTATGCAACAAGTGCTATCCCCGCATATGGTCTAATGCAGGTTGTTCCAAGCTCAGCTGGACGAGATGCGTGGAGGTTTTTGAAAAAAACTGATGGTAAACCTACTAGTAACTATCTTTTTAACCCTAGAAACAACATTGAGATGGGAAGTGCATATATGCACATACTTCAAAGTCGTTACTTAGTAAAGGTTAAAAACCCAAAAAACCGTGAGCTATGTGCAATAGCTGCATATAATACAGGTAGTGGAAATGTTTTGAGAACCTTTCATAAAAACAGAGATATTGCAGTCTCAAAGATCAACAGACACTCGCCTAAATCTTTGTATAACCATTTAAGAAATCATCTCCCATATAAGGAGACTAGGAACTACATGAAAAAAGTAACTAGTGCTAAAAAACGCTATCTATAATTAAGATATAACTTCCAGCTAAGTGATGGTTTTTTGGATCATCTGGTTCTTTGTCGTATGGGTGTGTCCACTCTTTGTCTTTAAAAAGGTATGAGAAAAAAACAAAGTTATTGTCTAAAAATCTATTTAGATCTGCACTTATCCTTAAGCACCCATGTGATTGAGGAATGCCCAGAGTGTTTTCAGAGCTGTGGGCATGCATTGCTAGTTGGAGATGATCTTTGATCAAAGTCCACTTTTTTTTATCTTTTATTTTGTTTCCATCTTTGTCAAAAGTGTTGTATCTTACACTCTCATGCTTTCCAAAGTAAAATACGAATCTACCTTTTTCACCATAAGGTTTTGTTGTGTTGTCATCAAGTAGTTTTCCATCTGAACGCCACCCACTTTTGATCTTAAAAAGACCCTCGGGTGTTTTTACATAGTGATCTTCACCTTTTTTAACTTCCGCTTCTCTTTGTATATCTCCGCTAGATATATAGTCAAAACCAACAGGGTAAAACTCTTTTTTTTCATGATCCCAGATCGTTAACACTAAGATCTGTTTAGATAGATCTACTAAGGAGACAAACTGAGTATGTGTAAACTTATCTTGTCTATTTAGTAGATGTTTTTTTGCTTTTTTAAAGTAATTTTTTGAGAGCTTAAAT
>JBEPWC010000383.1:0-1853 GCA_041642615.1 Sulfurimonas sp.
TACTAGCAACAAGTCCTGCAGCTTTAGCAGATATAAAAAATGACAAAGTTACACTAAAACCAAACATGACACTTACTTACAACCTAAAGCAAAAATCAGTTGATTCAGTAGATGAGATGTTTAGTGAGGGTGATTTTTTTGGTAGACTTAGAATGAATACTTTTAAATGGGATTGGGCTGAAGAGTCAAGTTCTAGAAAAGACAACAAAGCTATGGGTCTTGGTGGTAGCTTTATATATAAGTCTGCTAAATTAAATGGCCTTAGCACTACTATGGGGCTTTACACCTCTCAAAATCCAGATTTTTACAGAATGGATGATGACGAAGTTGGTAGTGTAAAAGCTGGTAAAGATACATTTAGTCGTAATGACACTCAAGCTACTGGCAACTTTGGTATGAGTGTTTTAGGGCAAGCTTATTTGCAGTATGACATTGGTAAGAGTTCTATCGTTGCAGGTCGTCAACTTTTTGAGTCTGTATTTACAAAATCAAATGACACAAAGATGATCCCAAATACTTTTGATGGTATTAGTGCTACGATCAAAGATATTCCAAAAACAACTATACAATTAGCTTATTTTGGTGCTCAAAAACTTCGTGATCATACTTCGTCTCATGATGTTTTAGCTGTTGATGGGTGGGATGAAAACGATGACTCAGCAAAAAACAGTAGCTTAACAACTGATCTGATCGGAAGTGATAACGAACTAATAGTAGCAACTGTTACAAACAAGTCCATAAAAAATCTAAAAGCAAACCTAAGTGTTGCAAATGTTCCAGATGTGATCACAAACCTAACGGCAGAGGCTCACTACACAATCCCAGTGGGTGAGTGGAAAATAGCCCCTGGTGTAAGGTATATGCAACAGATGGATAACTTGGATGCTACAACAAATGTGGCAAGTTTAAAAGGTGCCACTAAAGGACAAGGCTATGATGATCCTACTAGTTTAGACTCTAGTTTAATAGCAGCAAGGCTAGATGTTAAAAACAACGCATTTATGGCAAGAGTAGGTTACTCTGCGATCGAAGATGCAGCAGATATAGTAGCACCATGGCGTGGTTTCCCAACTGGTGGGTTTACTCGTGCAATGGCACAGTATAACTGGTATGCAAACACTAAAACATACATGCTAAGAGCTGGATATGACTTTGGAAAAGCTGGGATGTTGGAAGGGTTTAACATTTTTGCACGTTATGCTATCCAAGACTTTGATGATGCAAAAGACAGCGTTCAAGCAGATTCAAACATCTTACACATAGACGCTATGCAAAACTTTGGTAAAAATCTTCAAGCTAAAGTTAGAATTGGTTTAGTTAGTGCGGATGATAGTATTTTAAAATCTGATGGGATTTCATATAAAACAGATAGTTCATCCAACGAATACCGTTTTGAATTAAACTACTTATTTTAGAGATTATCGGGTCAAGCCCGATAATGACGATGGGGCAAAGAACCTCAAAATCTCGTCATTCCCAACTCACAAAACCCCGTCATTTCCAACTCGAAAACTTCGTCATTCCCAACTTGAAAACTTCGTCATTCCCAACTTGATTGGGAATCTAAACAAACATACTACAGAGACTCTTTAGCCTCACCAACCTCACTTAAAAAAGTCTCCATATCATACTTAGTACGATACTCCGGTGTCATAACATGGATCAGTATGTCACCTAGATCTATGGCAGCCCAGTCACCACTCTCATCTACATTGTTGATCGTCTCTTCTGGTTTTAGATCTTTTTTTAGATGATCTAAAAGTGCTAGTGTATGACGTGGTCCTAAAGATGAAGCTATTATAGCTGTGTCAACAATGTATTCTTTGTCACTCAAGTCAAAAACCTCAATAGCC
>JBEPWC010000384.1:0-1829 GCA_041642615.1 Sulfurimonas sp.
TTTTAGAGTTTTAGGCAGGTCTTTGATCTGTGCTTTTTTGTAGCCATCACTTTGTGTTATCTGATCTTTTAGGTACTTTTTAGCATCTACTATTAGAGCTTTTAACTCTTTTGGGCTCATGTTTTTTGTTACTTGAGGATTTACTACAACATCTTGTAAAACCTGTATCTCTTTTTGTTGAGTTGTTTTTACCTGTGTTTTAAGATCTTTTTGCGGTAAACTTTTTTCATCATCTTTTTGTGGATTTTTTAATAAAGATGAAAAATATTCTTTTTTTACTTTAGTTTCTGCTTTAGAAGCTAAGTTTACATCTTCTTTTTCTTTTGAAATGTTTAAAACCAATGCACCGTTTTGGATCACTTTAGAATCTTTTGATTCTTTCGCATCAGCTTTACTTACCCCTTTTAGGAGTTCTGAAAATGAAAGAGTGCTTTTTTTATCTATGTCTTGTGGGGTATTTAAAGAGTTATTGCTCGAAGCCTTTGAGGCTTTTGAATCTAGTAAGATCATCTTATACTCCTAAACTAACCTCCAACACAGGAGAATTTAGAAGTTATAAGCATAAAACATACCAGTTTAGAAGTTGTTGTAGTCTATATCGATCTCCATCTCTACTTCACAAAGACCATCTTTAAAGGTTGTCTCAACTACAGAAGCATTTCTAACCATAGCAGCTACTTTAGTGTTAACTCTTGAATTTTTGATAGCCATATTTCTAACAGTATCTTTACCTTCAACTCTAACACCTTTAATCTTCTCAGCGATAAGCCTGTAAGCATCACCCATAGCAGCTCTTTTTGCAAGAGCATAAGCTTGAGCAGGTGATTGTGCAAATGCTGGTGCTACACCTTGACCCACTACGGATACAGTCATACTTGTGTTTCTCATAAGCAGATTGTTGTTTTCATTTTGAGTTCTTGCCTGTGGCTCTGATACATACTCATCAATGATAGGCTCATCTGGGAAACCTGGTTCTGCATGTAAGATAGCACCTATAAACATCATATTAAGCAATATTTTTCTCATTTTAATCCCTATTTATAGCTTAAAAAGCATACTTGAAACTAGCTTTTACACCATCTGTTTCAAAGTTTACTGTATCATCATCCTCTTTAATCTTAAAGTCCTCATACACATAGCCAAGACTTAAACTCAAACCATTGACAATACGGTAATCTACTCCCGCTTGTACATATGTAGATTTTGCATCTCGTAAAGATAATGCACTTACATCTGCATAGATCAAAAGATCATACCAGTAGTACTTTACTCCAAGATACGGTAATGGAATTAATTCACTTACCTTTATCCAACCTAAATCATCTGTTGTACTTAAGTTCTCTATACTCATTGACCAATTTATATATTTTATATCTAAACCAACACTAAACTCAAGATCTCCTGAGTAGGTCTTTTTTCCAAAGAGAGAAAAAGCGTCGCCTTTTAAGATTAGATTATCACTTAGTAGTACATTAATTACATAGTATTCAATATCTGCAGAGATATTATTACTATCACTGTAGTCTCTTTCTGCTAAGGTTATATTTCTATCAAGAGTCATATCACTACTCTCATGCAGGTTAAAAAAGTTTATATATATGTTTGGCACATACTTTTTGGTAGGTCTCATCTCTAAAGAGAAGTACGAAGATGTAGCATCTACATAGCCTAGATCTGATGCAAAACCGATCTCTTTACTGTAGACATTTGAAATATCTCCACCTAGTTTTGGAGAGAGCATACCAAGCTCTACTTTTGGATTTATCTGCTTATACCATGAATCTTCAGCAGCAAAAAGACTACTTAGTATCAAAAGTGGTAAAATTATT
>JBEPWC010000385.1:0-1822 GCA_041642615.1 Sulfurimonas sp.
CTAAAAGCCAAAAGTGTAGGTGTTAATGTAGTAGATGTTACCCGCCAATCATACAGTGATAAGATCCAAGCTCTTGGTACGCTTAAAGCAAATGAGCATATTATATTATCTGCAAGTGTTAGTGAGATCATAGATCACATATACTTTGATGATAACCAAAGGGTAAAAAAAGGTGATCTTTTAGTTAAACTTGATGATAAAGAGGAGCAAGCTCAACTAGCAGAAGAACAAGCAAAATTAGCTGAAGCACTTGGACAGCTAGAGCGTCTTGAGCCACTTGCAAAAAGGGGTGCTACTTCAAAATCTGCTATAGATGAGGCTAAGATGGAGGTTAATACTGCAAAAGCTAGGATCAAAGCGATAAACGCACGTATAGCACTTCGTCATCTTCGTGCCCCATTTGATGGGATCGTAGGACTAAGAGATGTAAGTGTTGGCACACTCATTCAAGCTGGGGCTGAGATCACCACTATTGATGATGATTCTGTTATGAAGCTTGACTTTACGATCCCCTCAATCTATTTAGAGTCAATAAAAAAAGGACAAAAGATCACAGCTACTAGTAAAGCTTTTAAAGAAAAAAGTTTTGAGGGAGTTGTATCTGCAATATCTAGCAGAATAGATCCAATAAGTCGCTCAATAAGAGTGCGTGCATTGATCAAAAATGAAAAGCGTGTGTTAAAACCAGGTCTACTTATGCGTGTAGATATACAAACAAACAAAAGAGAAAATATAGTGATACCAGAGGGGTGTGTGATCAGTAACAGCACCCAAAACAGCGTTTTAGTTGTTGTAAAAAACAAAGAGTTTACAACTACAAAGAAGCAAAATATTACGATCGGTGGAAGAAAAAGGGGATATGTTGAGGTACTATCTGGATTAAAAGAGGGTGATCAGATAGTCTCTGATGGTTTGGTTAAAATAAAGCCAGGTAAACCAATATATATCCAAGGTGTTCAAGAAAAAGAGAGTAGATAGATGATCATATCAGATATCTCCGTTAAACGTCCTGTTTTTGCAATGGTTGTATCACTACTGCTGATCGCTTTTGGATTAGTTTCATTTGAGCGTCTAAGTTTGCGTGAGTATCCAGATATAGATCCACCCATAGTTACAGTTGAGGTTGAGTATCCAGGTGCGCCGGCAAACATCGTTGAAACCCGTATAACACAGCTTGTAGAGGATAGGATCTCGGGTATTGAGGGGATTGAATACATAGAGTCCACTTCACAAGATGGCGAATCAAAAGTCACCATAGAGTTCTCAATAGATAGAGATATAGACTCAGCTGCAAACGATATCCGCGACAGAGTTTCTGGGATTTTAGATAACCTACCAGATGAGGCAAGACCACCTGAGGTTCAAAAGGTAGATGGAAACGACGATGTGATACTTTGGCAAAACCTAACAAGTGATTCTATGAGTGTGGTTGAGTTAACAGACTATGCTAGGCGATATTTGGTTGATCAGTACGCCACAGTAGACGGGGTGGCTCGTGTACGTGTAGGTGGAAACATGTCTTATGCGATGCGTATCTGGCTAGATCGTAGAGAGTTAGCAGCTCGTAATTTAAATGTATCAGATATTGAGGGTGCTCTAAGAAGTGAAAACATTGAGCTTCCAGCAGGGAGGCTTGAGTCTGATACAAAGATTTTTCAAGCTAGAATAGATAGGCACTTTAAACAGCCCCAAGATATTGCAGATCTTGTGATCGGTGTTGGTGATGATGGTTACTTGGTAAAACTTAGCGATGTAGCTAAGGTTGAGTTTGGTGTTGAGGAGGATAGGACACTTTTTCGTGGAAACGGCATGCCGATGGTTG
>JBEPWC010000386.1:0-1811 GCA_041642615.1 Sulfurimonas sp.
CTAAAAAAATCGATGATATAACAACAGAGATATTAGATAATATTAACTAGTTTATAAGACTTTAATAAAAAACTTTAGCCTGCAAAATATCGCAGAATGGGTTGTGTATATCATCACATACTTTTGTACCTATAAAAACTTCGTTGTCAGTTTTTTCATAAGTGTCAGAGACAAAGTCCCAGTTAATATGCTCCCAAAACTCTTCTAAATACTTTGGGCGTTGATTTCTGTAATCTATATAATAAGCGTGTTCCCATACATCACAAACAAGTAGAGGTACAAGATTTGAACCAAGAGGTGTATCTGCATTTTGAGTTTGCTTGATCATTAACTTACCACTTGGCTCCCTAACAAGCCATACCCAACCTGAACCAAAAAGAGTACTGCCCGCTTTTATAAACTCCTCCCTAAGTAGTTCTAAAGAGTTAAAATCATCTCTTATTTTTGCTAAAAGTTTATCACTTATGGTTGTTCTTTTTTTAGATAAACTGTTCCAGTAAAATGTATGATTAAATACCTGTGCGGCATTGTTAAAAATTGGACCATCAGAGTCTCTAATTATTGAAGATAAAGAAAGAACTCCATATTTTGTACCCTCTATAAGTTCATTTAGCTTGTTTAGATAAGAAGCATGGTGTTTATAGTAGTGGTACTGTATAGTTTCCTCTGATATAAAAGGCTCTAGCTCATCATCTTCAAATGGTAGTTGCGATAGCTTAATCATAATAAATCCTTTGCATATGGATGTAGATTATGTCATTATAAGATTATTTAATTAATCTATTTTTAATTTACTCATATAAACATTAATATAAGTAAAAAATGGTATCCTTTCAAACTAAATTATACTGTATATTTTTAAGGATATAAATGATTAAATCACTAAGAGGGATGAACGATATTCTAAGTGAAGATTATGAGCGTTACACACACTTTATACAAACAGCTACAGATGTAGCTGGGAACTACGGGTTTCATTTTATAGAGACTCCCCTACTTGAAGAGACTGCCCTTTTTAAAAGAAGCGTTGGTGAATCTAGTGATATTGTTGGAAAAGAGATGTACCAGTTTATAGATAAAGGTGAAAATGACGTTTGTCTTCGCCCTGAGGGCACTGCTGGTGTTGTTCGTGCTTTTATCCAAAAGAAACTTGATCGTGCTGGTGGAACTCACCGTTACTTTTACCATGGACCTATGTTTAGATATGAAAGGCCTCAAAAGGGTCGCTTAAGACAGTTTCACCAGTTTGGTGTTGAGAGTTTTGGACAAGATAGCGTTTATGAAGATGCTAACATGATCATGATAGTAAGTGACATACTAAAAAAACTGGGAATCGGTTACAGACTGCAACTAAACTCATTAGGATGCAAGGAGTGTATGCCTACGTATCGCGACAACCTTGTAGGGTTTGTTAAAGAGTGCGAAGACGGGATCTGTGAAGATTGTGTAAGACGTTTAGACACAAACCCTATCCGTGTGCTTGATTGTAAAAATAACTCATGTCAAACGCTTTATGAGGGTGCACCAAAACTAGTCCACAACCTATGCGATTCATGCGATAAAGATTTTAAAAAACTAAAAAAGATCCTAGAAGATAATGGGATCGAGTATGAGATCGACACAAACTTAGTTCGTGGGCTTGACTACTACTCAAAAACCGCTTTTGAATTTGTAAGTGATGACATAGGAAGTCAAAGTGCAATTGCAGGTGGTGGAAGGTATGACAGACTTGTAGAGTTTTTAGATGGTAAAACCACTCCTGCTGTTGGTTTTGCTATGGGGATTGAGAGACTACTAGAACTTATACAGAT
>JBEPWC010000387.1:0-1810 GCA_041642615.1 Sulfurimonas sp.
ATCTAAAGCGTGCTGAGTGGGAAGCCAACCTCTACGACTACTCAAAAACACTAGACTCATTTAACTTCATAAAGTGTGATCACGGAAAAGATGTAGCTGATGATGTTCTTTTAGAGAGGTTTAAAACGCTAAACATAAAAGAGGCAAATGTGTTTATACTTACATTTGACAGGGAGCTAAAAGAGAGGTTTAGCGAAGTTGCAGACAAAAGCTGCAATCTTTATATGATGCATAACAGTTAAAGTTCTCTACTCCTTAACTCTAAAACTATCATCATATAAGTTTGTAAAAACTCTTTAAGACCTTGCTCAAAGTTTGGTTTATTTTTTTTGAGTTTTTTTGCATCTTTTTCAAGCTTATTTAGCAGTAACATAAGTTGACCAACGTCCATTGAAAACTCTTCGCCAAGTACTTTAGAGCATTCTAGTATGAAGTCTTGACTAAACTGATCTAAGCCATAGTTTATTTTCAAAACATCAAAGATAAATGCTGGTAATGGGTATAGGTTTTGCACTGTATTGAATGGTTTTGGGGTTTTAACAAGATAAACAAGAGTGTCGGTCATCTCTATATATTCACTAACTAGGTCATCCCTTGATGCACCTACGCTATCAAGCTGTGTAAACTCTTCATAGGTTACCTCAACACTCTCTATGAGTTTTTCATACAAATTTTCATAGTCTTCTCTTAGCGTTCCTATAACTTTATGTTTTAACATCAGTGTATCTACTACACTACTCTTTGGTGGTGATGGAAAACTAGTATACTGTGCAAAAAGATACATAATAACTTCAAATAGATCTATATCAAGTTTGTTCTCTTTTATCTCTTTTTGAAAACTCTTTACTAGTTTTTTAGAAAGTACTAACTCTTTGTTTATGGTGTATTTTTCATCTACAAAAAGATCTAAGAGTTGGCTTTTTGCAAACTTGTCTTTGTCTGGGTATTTGGCTACTTGCATCTCCACTAGTCCAAGGGGCAACAAAAGTCTTTCAAACAACCTAGTCTCAGCAATAGATGCAAAAATCTCAAACCTGTCTTTTTCATAAGCATATAACTCTAGCTCATCAATTCCATCTTCAAGGATCGGATAAGCATCTAACAACAATGCCACATAAACTTCTACCGTGCGAAAGTCTTTTTCTTTATCTCTTAGAAGCTGAAGTGTAATAAGTGAAGAGTTGTGAACACACATGGCCTCTTGATGCCTGTCAAAATACCCTATGTTTATTCCAAGCATTATGTTAAAGAGTACTATGTACTGCTCATTAGGGGTTAATGTTAAAAAATCTCTCCCTTTTTTTGTAAGAAGCAGTTTTGCTTTTTGTACTCTTACAAGCTTTAGACTCTCGCAAACAACTCGTGCCATATTTGCACTCAAGTTTTCTTCTTCATAAAACCTTGTTTGGAGTCTTAAAAATCTCTCATCTGCAACTGTAGCTGCTACTTCGACTATACTTTTTACTAGTTTTGTTGGTAAAAAACCTTTTTGAGTTAGCTTTAAACCTTTAGAATCAATACTCCCTAAAAGCAAATTTACACCTCTTAATAAAGGTGCGTCTATATTTTTTAAGGAAAAAAATTCACTTCTTATATTTATGCCAAGTTGTTGCAGGTTGTCTAAACTTTCTTTATACATTATAGTTGCCTTTTAATTTGTACTTTTTCAGGTTGGCAAATTTTGCAGGTTTGGCTTCTTCCCAGTCTAAATATTCACTACTATCATGATTTTCCCAAAATTCTCTCTCTTCTTTTTCACTCTTAAACTCAAGAATTTTTTTTGTAGTTTTCATAATAAGCCCTTTCTTTT
>JBEPWC010000388.1:0-1809 GCA_041642615.1 Sulfurimonas sp.
GCATTATTTACTATTGGTTGAAAAAAAGGCACAACTCGGTCTTCTTCTATAGCAGTCTTAAGCTTTCCTGCCCATAGCAGATTATTTTCATACTGTTTATTAAGACTGTTTTGTTCACTATATACCACTAAAGAACTTTGCTCTTTTTTAGAAAGTTTTAAAGCCATATCTGCACTTAAAAGTGCCTGATTAGCATCTTCAAAAGAGACACCACAACTAAGGTTTATGTTTAGAACTTTACCTTCAAGTGTAATGGAGGTTTTTTCTATTAAATCAAGAAGTTTTAAGAGCCTATCTAACACTTCTTCTTGTTCATACTCAACAAAAAGTATAGCAAATTCATCACCTCCATACCTATAAAGAGTATACCTTTTTACAAAATTTTTATCTAACTCACCTTTTAATATATTGCTAAACTCTTGCAAGAGCTTATCTCCAAACTTATGTCCATAAAAATCATTCACCTGAGAAAACCTGTCGATATTTATAAGTATCAAACATGGTTTTGCGGTGTCTTTTAGATCCTCACGGAGTTTATCCCTATTTTTAAGTTTTGTTAGAAGATCATAATTAGCACGAAACTCTAACTCCTCTTTACTTTCCATCAATTCAGTAATATCTCTTCTAATTGATATATACCCATCGATCTCACTATTTGCATCATATGTTGGACTAATCACTGCATCAGTCCAATAAAATCCTCCACTTTTTGTTTTGTTTTTGACTGTTCCTCTCCAAGTTTTTCCATTTTCTATAGTCTTCCACATCTGTTTAAACAAATATTTTGGCATATCTGGGTGTCTGACTATGTTATGTGGTTTTCCCAACATCTCCTCTTTTGTATATCCGCTTGTAGCACAAAAAAGATCATTAACATAGGTGATGTTTCCTTTTAGGTCTGTTTTACTCACAAGATTTGAAGTTTCTACAGTTTTTTGATAACTTTGTAGTGACGAATAGCTCTCCCAGAACTTTTCAAAAATTTTATTACTTGCTTGAAATATTTTGCCTATTTCGTCATGGTTTTGTATAACTATTGGTTTATATTTATCTAATAGTATAGATTCTAAAGAGTTCTGTAGTTTTTGAAGTGGGTTTAAAATCTCCTTACTTAAAAAAGCAAAAAACATAAAAAACATAAAGACACTCATCAAAATAACTGCTAAAACAATACTCATAATAAGCTCTTGACGTTTTTGTTCAGTATAGCTAAAATCAATTTTATGCTTAATATATAATCCAAACTCTTTATCTAAAAGGGTAATATCAAAATCTTTTTGCTTTATTGGCTGTTTAGAAAAAGTGACGGGGTAGATAAGGTTTTGTTCTAAAGACTCAAGCTCCTCTTTTGTAAAATAGTAAACAACCTTTGTATAACCTACCCTCTCTCCTTGAAATTTAACAACACTATTATGATAAATTTTATAATACTCATTTTCATACTTTGTTTTAATTTGTCCTATCGATTTTTTATCTAATCTGCTAGTTTTATCAATTCTCATTAGCTCATTAGAACTTTTAATATAACTAGTCCCATCATCATAAGTTACAAATCCACTTTTACCAAGACTAGTATTAAACGACTTATTTGCCACAAAAGCACCTGTTTTGTCATAGAATGAGATCTGAAAAAAACCATCTTTTGCAAAAAACCGCTCTGAGTACTCTATCAAAGATTGTTTTTCAGTATCAAATATCAATGAATTATAGTTATTTTTATCTTCATACTTCGATATTAGGTTAAGTGAGGAAATCACCTCTTCACTTTGAGAAAGGCTTTGCGATACTTTTTGAAGCTTCTGTTTTGAG
>JBEPWC010000389.1:0-1800 GCA_041642615.1 Sulfurimonas sp.
GCACCCATGGTTCGCCAAGGTGTTAAAAGTAAGGTTGACTTTTTAAAACTTAAAAGGGAAGCAAACGGGATCGAAAACGACATAGAAGCTGCAAAACTCTCGCTTCCAAGAATTGAGTCTTCTATAAAAGAGTATAGACAAAAGAGGATCGAAAATAAGCAGCAGTTTATGAATGATGCTAAAAAAGAGTTAAACGAGGTTAGCGCTGAACTTCTTAGGATTGTAACTCAACAAGTAGCATTTAGTGATGAAGTTAAAAGAACTATAGTTAGATCACCAGTTGATGGGATCGTGCAAAAACTTTCTGTCAACACGATCGGTGGAGTTATAAAACCCGGTGCTGATCTAGTTGAGATCGTCCCAACAAATGAAAAACTATATTTAGAGGTAAAAATAAAACCAAGTGACATAGCTTATCTACACCCAGGGGCTAAGGCAAAGGTTAAAGTTTCAGCGTATGATTATGCTATTCATGGTGGACTAAAAGGAAAAATTGTCAACATATCTCCAGATACTATTACAGATAAAGAGGACAATACTTTTTATCATGTCTATGTAGAAACTGAGAAAAACTACTTAGGAACTGATGATAATCCACTTAAGATCATACCTGGTATGACTGTTAGTGTTGATATTATAACTGGTAAGAAAACAGTTATGGAATATATTTTAAAACCAATACTTAAGTCCAAACAGTATGTTTTTTCTGAAAGGTAAAAGATGAGAATTGTTTTATTTAGTACGGACACAAATATTATAGATGAATGGACTAAAAAGTATGATCTAAAAGATGCACTTGAGTGCTTCGATTTAGAATCTTTGAAGAGTGAGATCACACAACTAGATAAATATATACTGTTGTGTGATTATGACAGTGTAGCTAATGGTGTAAATTCACTAATATCTTCTAAAAAACTACCACCCTATTCTGTAGTTCTTGAGAGATCGCCAGCTGTTGCAACAGGTAAAATACTTATAAAAAATGGTGTTAAAGCTTACGGCAACTCTAGGATGTTAGCTAAACACTTTGAACAGCTTATACAGACTGTATCTGAGGGTAATGTTTGGACATATCCTGAACTAACGACTTCACTAGTAATTTCTACAAAAAAAACATCACTAAACAAAGATGCTAAAGAGCTTATAGATTCAAGGCTTACATCAAAAGAGAAAGATGTTGTTTTTTTGATTTTAGATGGGTTAACAAATGATGCAATAGCAAATGAGCTAGGCATCACTACAAGAACAGTAAAAGCTCATATAAGCTCAATCTTTTCTAAACTTCATGTAAATGATAGGATATCTTTAGTTTTACTGCTAAAGTAACGGTAGGAGTTTTATATTTTTATAACCACTCTTGAAAGAGTGGTTATGGGATTACAAGTAGATGTTAGCTTTCATCTACTTGTATTTGAGTGTTGATCTCTAGAATCACACCACTATCTTCGTTTGAGTAAACAGAATACTCTTGAGAGTTTTCACCATCAACTGTATGTTCACCGAGTGTCCATTCACCACCATTTTCAGTAGTATCAAGTTCAATATGGTCCGTTTCGTCACCATCTATACGTAGAGTGTTATTTTCGTCCGTAACTTCAAGAACATCTTCAACACTTAGTGACTCAACAGTTTGAGAGCCTGCACCTAAATCAACAGCTTCTATATCTTTAATAGTGTCATCAAGGTTTCCAAGGTCTATACTATCATCACCATTCATAACCAATGTATCAGTTATAACTTCAGACTCATTTACTTCATAATATTGACCATCTTCAAGAACTAAACCTCTATCTTCCACTG
>JBEPWC010000390.1:0-1800 GCA_041642615.1 Sulfurimonas sp.
TGACAACAGCGGTATCCACCCAGAGAGTTACAACATAGCTAAGAAACTAGATGGTATGGATCTCTTAGAGGTAGATGTTGGTTCACTCTCAAAAGAGTTTGGCGTGGGTGAAGAGACCCTAAAAGACATCATAAAAGAGCTGCAAAAACCAGGCTTTGATCCAAGAGAGGAGCTACCAGAGATCCCTTTTAAAGAGGGACTACGTGATATAAAGATGTTAAAAGAGGGTAGTTTTGTAAGTGGAGTTGTAAGAAACATTGCTGATTTTGGAGCTTTTGTAGACATAGGCTTAAAAAACGATGGGATGATCCACATATCTAAAATGAGCGAAAAAAGGATCAAACACCCACTAGAGGTACTCTCACTAAACCAGTACCTACCTAAAGTGGAAGTCATAAGTGTTGATCATGAGAAAGGTAAGGTTGGTCTTAGTTTGGTCTGACTTTATTAGTTTTGTCTTATATGGTACGGCTAAAGCCGTACATCCAAAATTCTCTGGATGTGCTGCTTTAGCTGCACCCTACATTTGATCTTGTTGCTTAGGTATGGCTAAAGCCATACATCCATTTCACTCAGGATATGCTGCACCTAAAACACTATACAATTAGTATTTATAAATGTTAATGGCTATTTTTATGCTAAAATAACCCCAATGAAAATACTGCACACATCTGATTGGCATTTAGGCCAAAACTTTATGGGAAAAAGTCGACTTGCTAAATACGCACTTGAACAGCCCGATGTGGTAAGACCTGTAAGTATACTAAGCTGATGGGACTAGTAAGTTGGAGTAGTAATGAATGAAATAGCAGTAAATGAAAGTATTGATCAAAAAATCTTTACAGTTAGAGATATACAGGTGATGTTAGATAGGGATTTGGCAGAGTTATATGGTGTAGAAACAAAAGTGTTTAATCAAGCAGTTAAAAGAAATATAGAAAGGTTTCCTAATAACTTTAGGTTTCAGTTAACAGATATAGAAAAAAATGAACTGGTCACAATTTGTGACCGGTTCAGCTCCTTAAAACATTCTAGTTCAAACCCATACGCTTTCACAGAACAAGGTGTGTCGATGCTCTCAGCAGTCTTAAGAAGTGAAACCGCTGTAAAAACGAGTATACAGATCATAAACAGCTTTGTAAAAATGCGAAACTTTCTTACTCAAAATGCAGATATGTTTAAACGACTAGAACTTGTAGAAAAAAGACAAATAACCCATGAAATAAAAACCGATGAAAAGTTTGAGAAGCTTTTTGATGCACTAGAAGATAAGTCGTTAAAACCAAAGCAAGGGATATTTTACGATGGACAAATGTTTGATGCATATAGTTTTGTGTCTGACTTGATCAGAAGTGCAAAAACTAAGATCATACTCATAGATAACTATGTTGATGAAAGTGTCCTAACTCTTTTTAGTAAAAACCAAGATGCAGAAGTGACAATATACACAAAAAGCATATCAAAACAACTAAGCCTAGACCTTAAAAAATACAACTCCCAATACAAACCAATAGATATAAAAAAGTTTAACAACTCCCATGACAGATTCTTAATACTAGATGATAAAGAAGTCTACCACATAGGAGCTAGTCTAAAAGACTTAGGCAAAAAGTGGTTTGCTTTTTCTAAGATGGATATGGAGAGTTTTGATGTTTTGAGTAGGTTAGAAAAATGAGTGGTGTAATCTCACATGTGGAAGCACTAAAAGAGAGGGCTCCATTGCAGATGGGAAGAGTGGATAAAATATTAATTAAATTGAAAGAATTAGAATGAAAAACTTATTAAAAAGTGCTATAAATT
>JBEPWC010000391.1:0-1799 GCA_041642615.1 Sulfurimonas sp.
AAAGAGAGGAATCTTGCACAAAATTTTTCATCGCCTTAGCTACGGCTAAGACTCAAAAAAAAGTTTTGCACAATCTAATCTCTCTTTTTAACTCTGAGATTATTATAGGGTTTTTAGAGGTGCCCTTTAGTTTTACATGTTACATTCTATAACTTTATGATAAATCTGAGTTTAAAAATAAGTATTTTATTTCAGTATTTTTATTACTTATGTTATGTTTAGTTATTAAATACGAAAGGATTTATAATTTTAAGTAGTCTAGATGAGATAGATTTTAAAAGGCTTAAGTGGCAAAAAGAGTTGTCAAACAATATAAACTCAGTTAAAAAACTTCAAGAGTATATACAACTTAGCCAAGAGGATGAGAAAAAACTTAAAGAGGTTGTAGAAAAACACCCTATGAATATACCAAGATACTACCTTAGCCTCATAGACACAAAAAACTTTGAAAACGATCCTATAAAAAAACTAGCATTTCCAAGTGAAGATGAGCTGGTAGTCTCTGGTTCAACTGGTGAGACAACAAAGGATCCATATGGCGATGACAAACACAACAAAGGAAATGGAATCCTTCATAAGTACCCATATTCTGCACTTATAGTAGCGACAGATTATTGTTCTATGTATTGTAGACACTGTTTTAGGAAGGCTATTGTAGGTTTACCAAATGACAAAACAGTTGAAAATTTTAAAGAGGCTATGCACTATATAAGAGATCATAAAGAGATAACAAATGTCATTGTCTCAGGCGGTGATCCTATGCTTATAAGTACAAGCAGACTTAAAGCTATGCTAGATGAACTAAAAAAGATCAAACATGTCAAGTATGTGCGGATCGGCACTAGGACACCTGTTGTTTACCCTATTAGGTTTTTTGATGAGGAGTTGCTTGAGTACTTTAAAGAGTTTAACAAAACTAAAACGCTCTATATGCCTACGCATTTTAACCATGTAAATGAGTTAACAAACCTTGCAAAGGAAGCTATTTTAAAGATCAGACAAACCGGTGTAACCATAAACAATCAAGCTGTACTTCTTAAGGGTGTAAATGATAGCGTTGAAGATATACAAAACCTTATGAGTGGACTTACAAAAGCTGGAGTAAACCCATACTACTTGTACCAATGCATGCCAGTTAGTCGTGTAAGAGATCACTTTCAACTCCCCCTAAAAGACGGAATAGACCTTGTAGACAAAGCAAAACAAAAACTTGATGGATATGCAAAAAGATTTAAATTTATAATGGGGCATGACAAAGGAAAGATTGAGATCGTTGGCAGAGATGACAAACAGTTCGTTTTAAAACATATTCACTCAAGACCTGAGTATCCAGAAGATGCAAGCAAGATGTTATTTATGAAGCTAGATGATAAAGCTGGTTGGCTTGATGATCTTGAAGAGATAATTTAGGTCCTAATTTTGGACAAACTTTATGTTATCTCTTCCACTATTTTTAACTTCATAAAGAGCTTTATCTGTCTCTTTAAAAGCCTCCTGAAAGCTTTTTGATTTTCCAGGGTTTTCATTTATGCCGATCGATGCTGTAATTTTGATATAATTCTCATCGTCTATAAAAAACTTAGATTCTTTGATGAGTTTAAATATCCTGTTTATAACATTGATTGAAGATTTTTTATATTCATTTGAAGACTTAACTAGTATTATAAACTCTTCTCCACCATATCTTATAGCTATATCTTCATCTTCTCTTAGTGTACCTTTAAGATACTGCCAATTTTAGTTAATATCCTATCGCCCGCATCATGTCCATATGTGTCGTTTACTTTTTTAAAGAAATC
>JBEPWC010000392.1:0-1797 GCA_041642615.1 Sulfurimonas sp.
CGTCTGTTGTTTTTAAGTACCTTAGAACTTCATCAAAATTTGTTCCACCATCACTTTTTGGGATGAAAAAGTCTTTCTCTTTCAAAGTCGAAAAAGAGTTAAACTCTATTATATGCTCCTCTTTTACCTTTACATCAAAAGGGAGGACTTTTACTGAGTATTCGTAAAAACCTTCACACACATCAGCTACTACGCCTAGGAACTTTTTGTACTCATCCAAAGTTACGCTTGAGGAGCTGTCAAGTGCTATGTAGACATCTAAAAACTCATCGCTCTTTTGGTTTCCTGGTAGGTAAACTCCTGTGTGGATGAAACGGCGGTTTGGTCTTGAGTATGTACTTTTTTTCTCAAAAAGTGAAGAGATCAAAAACTCTTTAAGAGCATCTTGCAGATTGATCTCTGGTTTTATGAGCGTGTCTATCTCTATGCTCAAACCCACATAATTGTTTGAGCTTTTTTTGGCGATCGAGAGTGCCTGAATTATGATCCCATCAAGCTTTTCCCTCTCACCGCTAGATGTGTTTTCATCTTCAACCTCTTGCAGATCTAGCTTTGACTCATCATATATATGTGCTTTTAGATCACCCTTCTCATCTGGAGTTACCTTTACTTCACTCTCTTCCTCTTCACCCTCGCCACCATCATTTTCTTTTTCTTCCTCTTTGTACAGAACCTCATAAACCTCTTCGACACATTTGTCTTTGAGGTCTTCATCTACAAGCTCATCGCTTGGCATCTGACCTATGTTTTTAAAAGATGCAAGAATGTTGTTAATCACTATGTCACAAGCTTGGTTCCAAATGTAAGAGTCTCTTGTTTTTTGTCTGTATGGGTGTTTTAAAACTATATGCAAAAGTGTATGTGCATACAAATATGTAAGTTCTTCTTCTGAGTAGTTATTTAGTTTTTCTAAGTCTATGTCTATCTTGTATCCGTTTGTCTCAAATGCACTTTTGGCGTTTGTTGTAAAGTTTGTCTCTAGTGAGAGTGCAAGTACATAGAGAAAAGGATGGTTAAACAAAAAGTTTATTCTAACCTTTTGAAAAATATCATCAAACGATATATTCGCCATACTTCTCTAACCACTCTTCAAACTCGTCTAACTCTGCGATGCTTTCATCTTTTAAGATCAGATCTTTGATCAGCATAACAGCAAACTCTACAGGCAGATCTTTTGAGTATGCAAAAAGAGCTTTAGCTTGAGAGCTGTTTTCATACTTCTCTATTATGGCTGCACATAAAGCGTAAAGAGCACTAGGTTCATCTGGTACACTTTGACTATCTCCGTTTAAAATAGCATCTATATCAGGAAGTGTTTTATACACCTTCACAAAAGAGATCAGCTCGATCCCTGCCGCATAACCTACAGTTCCGTAAACTACTGGGTGTATAGAGTTTATCTCATGAGTTGTGTCTATGATGTTAGAGAGCATACTCCAAGCACGAGGTGTACAAAACGCAGGGTTTGTCTCAGAAGAACTTGGTACTTCACTACTTAGTAGATCTGGACGAAATCCTAAAAAACCGATTATGAAAGGGTGGATATTGTTTTTAATAGCCCAAGCTTTAAAGTCATCGTATCTAGCTTCAAGAACTATGTGAACCATTCTGTTGATCAGAGGCGATGGAAGTTTGAAAACTATACCCTTATCGTCTATCTTATTACCCGCACATACTATTCGCCAACCCTTTGGCATTGTGTATTCACCTATTTTTCTATCAAGAACTAACTGGTATATAGCAGCTTGAACTGAGAGCGGAGCTGAGTTTAGCTCATCTAAAAACAAAATTCCCTCA
>JBEPWC010000393.1:0-1790 GCA_041642615.1 Sulfurimonas sp.
CCTCTGATGCCAAAAGCACACCTTATATTTAAGCCATACAGAAAGTTTTACATAGTTGATATCCCGAATCTTGAAGAGTTAAGTGTTGAGCAGATAAAAGAGTTGCAAGATTTTGTATCGTTTAGAAACGGGATTTTTGACTTTAACACCTATAGTTTCAAGATCCAAAAGACTATGGAGTACAACGACTTTGTTTCTTTAGTTGAGCATCTAGATATAGAGTGTATGTGTGAAGAGGTAAAAACACTGTACAAAGAGATCCCAAGAGTTGGGTTTGGGCAGTACAAAGGTATGCCTGTTTCAGACTTGCCAGACTCATATCTTTTGTGGTTAAAAAACAACTACCATGGAAACCAAAAAGAGATCTTCTTAAAAGAGATTAGCAAACGAAAACTTTAAGATGTTTTATCTAAAGCTCTTTTAACAAAGAGTGGGCCAAAAAGTTCAAAAAACACTGTTGAAGCTATAACAATATTTAGGATCGTTTGAGCATATTGTTCAAAAAGGTTTGATGCTACTAGTGCCATACCTATTGCTACACCGGCCTGTGGAAGCATAGCCATACCAAGGTACTTTTGAGTTTTTTTATCACTTTTACCAAGAACTGCACCTGCATATGTACCAGATATTTTACCGATTGAGCGAAGTAAGATATATGCAACTCCCACATAACCTATGCTCATAAGTGAAGCTAGATCAAGTGATGCCCCAGCTAATACAAAAAATATACTCATAAAAGGCCATTCAATCCCCTCTATTGCATGAAAAGGGTACTCGTGGTGGGTTGCAAAGTTTGTCACTATAAAGCCCATAGTTATAGCAGATATTAAAAAAGAGACCTCAAAAAATAAGGATATGCCACCCAGTAAAAAAACTAAACCCAAAGCTTCCATAAGGATTGGCTGCCCATCCTTGACCCTACCTGTTAAGTATGAGGCTGGAAAACCAATTACTACCCCAAGAAGTAGGGCTCCTCCAATCTCTTTAAAAGCTGATACAACAAGTTCTAAATGGTTAGAACCCCCTAATAAAATAGACACTGATGCTAAACCAAAACTAAAAATTATTAGACCCCACGCATCATCTAGTGCAACTACAGAGAGGGTTAGCTTTGAAAACTTGGTATCATAGTTGTTCTGAAGAATTACATCAATAATTGCAGCCGGTGCAGTAGCAGCAGCAATGCACCCTAGTATTATCGCTACTGCAATTTCTACACCTAAAATATAGAGACCAAATGCCACAATTGATGTTGTAACAACAGCTGCAACTAAAGAGATTAAAAATGACTCCTTGCCTGTTTGCTTTAAAAACTCTATGTTTAGCTTACCACCTATTAAAAATCCAACCATTAGAAGAACCATGTCTGCAATGATCTCAAAGTTACTTGCAATAAACATAGGTATAAGATCTAGTGAACTATCTCCTATGATAACCCCAAAAACTATAAGTAGAGTAACTCTTGGAAGTTTAGTTTTTTTACCAAGAGCATCAACAGCTAACCCCATCAGTAAAATAACACCTATTGTGGTTAAAAAACTTGACTCATCACTCATAGAATACCTTTGCTTAGTTAGATTTAACATGTATAATACAAATTTATTATATAAAAATAGGGCTTAAATATGCACAATGAAAAGATAGTTAAAACATTAAAAGAGAGTTATAACAGAGATACTAGAAAGCAGTTGGTAAAGTCTCTAATAAAACATGAAAAAGACAACGATCAGGTTGCTATTGATTCATCCTATAAGATTGTAGATCAGATATTTTCGTATGTTATCAGTGAA
>JBEPWC010000394.1:0-1786 GCA_041642615.1 Sulfurimonas sp.
ATAATAATGTTTGCCATCTCTATAGCCTCTTTATTTTTAACTTCGTCAAGTGTGATCCATGCTGTACTATTGGTTGTCACATTAGTAGTTGTTTTAGCTCTTTATGCTCAAGGAGGAACTACTTCATCTGGAACTTATTTACAAGAAAAAAGAGAAGAACTTATAGAACTTATGGAGTTTAAAAGAAATAGAGTTGCGATAAATAAAGATACGACTAATGAAGCGGAGAAAAATTTCAATAAGATCATAACAAGTTATGAAAACTCAGTTTTAGAAGATACTAGAGTTGCAGGGGAGATGGTATTACTTACAGACAAAGTTGCTAAGGGGCATTACAGCTGTAGAGTTGATGCAGATAGTAAGACTCCATATGTACATGTCTTAAGAAACTCACTAAATAATCTCTTAGACTCTTCTGAAACAAATCTTGACAACGCTATAGCTACTTTGAAAAAATTTGCGGATGGTGATTTTAGTGCAAGAAGTGAAGTCAAGGTTGAAGCTAAGATGGCTGATCTTTTAAACAACATAAACCTTTTAGGTGAAGCACTTCAAAATATGGAAAAAGAGAATGAAGAAAGTAAGAACCATATTATGCAAACTTCAGATGAGTTAAATACTACTATAGATAAGATCACAAACACTACGATTATAGATCTAAAAAATATGGTAAATGATACTGTTGAGAGATTTCACAGTGTGTCTGATAATGAAAATGAGATGGTTGATAATCTTCAAACATTAGTAAGTAATGCAAATGAGACTAAAGAGATTTTAGCAACCATCGGAGATATAGCAGATCAGACTAATTTACTAGCCTTAAATGCAGCGATCGAAGCAGCACGTGCAGGTGAGCATGGACGTGGATTTGCGGTTGTTGCTGATGAGGTTAGAAAGCTAGCTGAACGCACTCAAAAAAGTCTAGCTGAGACCTCTGCTACTACAAATGTGCTTATTCAGTCAATATCAGACAGTTCAACTTCGCTAAATGCAAACGCTGAAGAGATCAATGATGTATCTAAAGAGATAACAAATATTAGCGATAAGATGGATGAGATCATATCAACTCTTAATAACCTAGCAAAGTGATATCTCTTAAACCCACTGGCTAGGGTTTAAGAGTATTTATTCACTTCTAGACATATGCATTATGCTTAAAATCCTAAATACTCATACCCTCCCAATTCAAAGTACATATTTAAAACCAGTATCTTAGCTCTTAATTAAATAATCTTAGATAGAATTGATATTAAGATAATTATATAGGAGACATTATGAAACAAAGTGCCACGCAAAAAGATCTACAAAACCGCATAGATGAGATCAGAGATGAATTAGAGTCTCTATTTAAATCAAATTTGAAGATAACTGACTGGAATGTTCCAGAAGCCGATGATCAAAATGCTGCAGAGATTTTGCTCTCAATTTTAGAACAAAAGCTCTCAGAGATCAAAGAGGATGTAAAAAATAAAAAATATGAAAACTATTAGATCATATTTTCTTTTTTTAGTTGTAAAATAATAGCTTTTATTTGTCTTGTATGTATATATGTATGTATAGCATTAAAAATACTCCAATCATAATTGTTAAATTCTACAAACCATGGATGTGCTTTTGTTTGCTTTGACTTCTTTTTAGGAAGGTTATTTATAAAATTTTCATAAGTACTTATAAAAGCTTGAAGATCTTTAATGGAATCTTTTTTGTTTTCAAATGGCTTTACACCCTCTATAGTTATATCATTAGGAAATTTTTTTTCTTTTGATAATATATCTATAACATTCAT
>JBEPWC010000395.1:0-1772 GCA_041642615.1 Sulfurimonas sp.
GTCTTAACGGAAATCCAATTTGATTCCTGATTCTCTATTGATGAAATTTTCACTGGAGTTTATTTAATATTTTTATGAAATTTTTGTTTCCAATATTTAAATTTTGTATAACTTTAGGTAGTGTCTTTTTCTTTAGGTCAAACTTATCTTTTGTAGAATTACGCCAACCACCTTTACGTTTATTCATTTTTTCTATGATCTCATTACGTAATTTTTCATTACCAAAACCACCACCAATATAAGCATGTCCATCATTTTTTAATACACGCATAATCTCACTAAAAGCTTTATCTAGATCATCCCAAAAAGGGATAGAACCACGACTAATCACTAGATCCATACAATTAGGATCTAGTGGGATCTCATGTACATCTCCCATCCTAAATGATGATCTATCTATTAGATTTTCTTCTTTAACATAGTTAGTTGAGATATCAAGCATCTCTTTTGATTGATCATAAAAAGTTACATGTAGATCTGAAAGTTTTGCTATTGAGCGACCTAGTGCACCAGTACCACAGCCTAGATCTAAACAATACCCATTTAACTTGCCTGTCTGTTCAATAATCTGCTCAGATATTACAGGATATATTGGAGCAAAAACTTCACTAACTATAGAATCAAAACCTTTTGGATCACTTCCACCAGCATTTCTTTTTTTACTTTGCATAATTTTTTACCTCAAATCCTAAAATGACGCACTTAATTCTAAGCCAAGTGTACGACCTCTATCGTAGTAATACCCAGTTGTATATTTTGTTGCATACTGATCATTATTTATATTTCTTCCATACAGTTTTGCTGTTAGTAAATATTGATTTAATTTAAAATCTTTAGCTACATTTGCATCTATACGTGTGTAATCACCTAGATCTGCATCTGATAACCCCATAGGACTCTTTGAGCTTGTATATGCACTTGCTTTTTTTCCAGAAATATTAAAACGGTAATCATTGTAGGTATGGGTTATAAGTGCTGTATAAGTGTTTTTAGGGATTATAACACCCACTTCATCACTTACATTTGTATAGTTTTGAGTCTTTTTAGAAAGAATTCTTGTCCATGAAAGTTTGTAACTTGTACTTTTAGCTATATCACCTTTTAAAGTAAGTTCTAAACCTTTGGTTCTAGAGTTGACTTGGTTGTAGTAGTAGTATTCTTCACCATCTATCAAGTAAGTTGCAGATGTAGCTCTTTTCTCATTTTCTACATCAGTATCAAAATAGGTTATAAGGGATTTAAAGTACTCTGTAAACTTCGAATCTAGTGATAGCTCAAAACGACTTTGTTTTTCTGGATCTAGTTTACTCCCATCTTGTGTGATCATATTAAAATCTCCAGACACACCCTGATCGCCATAAAAATAGCGTACACTAATACTATGAGAATCTAAAAAACTGTAAATACCACCTATTGTAAATATAGAGGTAGGTGATAGATCAACATTATTATTTGCTTGTGGAGATGCAGTAGTCTTTCTTGTACTAGCCGATGAATTTTCTATATGCTTTTGATCCCATCTATAACCTGCATCTAGCACAAGATTATCATCTAACATGCTTTGAGCCACAGACAAAGATGCACCTAAAATAGAAGTGTCATATTTTTTTGAAGGGTTAAATAGATCAGCCCCCTCACCATCACTATCAACTTTTTGAGCTCCAAACTGAACCTTTGTATTTGAAAACTTAGCATTGTGTCTTAAACTATAAGTTGTAGTTGATTCTTCATAACCACGGGTAGAGGCTGCATTTGGATTTGAAAAGTCTTCA
>JBEPWC010000396.1:0-1753 GCA_041642615.1 Sulfurimonas sp.
TTTACCCTTTGGTTATCATCAAAGTATATGTGATCTATGATCTCACTAACACTTGCAGATAATATAATATGCTCATTTGCTTTAAGCGTACCAAGAGCTTGGATCTTATCACTGTATGATTGGCGGCTAACATCTACTACATTAACACCTACACTTTTGGCTTTTAGGTCAGCTGCACAAAGCAGTGTTGCGATCATTAACAGTATAAAAATTTTTAAATATCTCATATATCTTCCCTCTTTATTTTTGCTTTACTTCCAAGGGATCTATGGAGTGTGATCCTAAATAAAAGAAGTTCATACTTAGCTTCAATCAAACTAAGCTGGAGTTCATGCAAAGAGACTAAGGCGTCTAATACTGGTAGGTAGTCACTTAAACCTTGCAAATACTGTAACTTGGCTTCCTCTACCATCTCTTGCAAAATATCTTCTCTGTGTTCTAGTCTCTTTATGTGATCTTTTTGTTGCTTTTCATTGTAGAAGGCATTTTCAACCTCTTCAAGTGCTTTTATATACAAACTACCAAAAAGCCCTAACTGCTCCTCATAGAGTGCTTTGTTACGCTCAACCTCTGCCTTTCTAGCTCCCCAGTCGAAAAGTGGTTGCAAAAGTGAAGCACTAAAAGATGCTATAGGTTCTGAGTAGTTAAAATTACTCGAATAATATCCACCCGCACCAAGTGTCACAGATGGTAAACGCTGTGCTATGGCAAAGGCTATATCTGCATCTACTGCAACTATTCGCTTTAGTTGTGCTCTTAGATCTGGACGAAAAAGCAACAGATCAGATGGCACACCTGTGTTTATTGGAATTTTGACATCTAAGATCTCTTTTTTAACCCTTGGTTTTGAGTCTGGAGCTTGACCTAGAAGTACATCTAGTCTATTTTCATATGTACGTATATTTGCAAGTGTTGGTGGGATCAAACTTTTGCTTTGTGCAACTTGAGCCTTTTGTTGAAGTATCTCTAAGTTTGTAGCTATGCCGTGTTTAAAACGCAACTTTACAAGTTCTAAGTAGTTCTCATTTAGTTTAGTTTGCTTTTTTAAAAGATCTAAAGTCTCATACGCACTTATAGCTCCATAATAAGACGCGGCTATCTCACTACCAAGTGAGAGTTTTAGTGCTTCTAGATCCTCCTTTTTAGCCCCAAACTCTAAGCTGTCTGACCTTGCTTTATTTTCTAGCCTATCAAAAAGATCTATCTCCCACGACAATGATAATCCGTTTTTAATAACATTTAATGTCCTACTATCCATAAACTGTTTTGTGTTTTGAGACTCAAATAGCAACTCTGGATTCCCTGCAACGCTAGATATGCTACTAGTAGATCTTGCTGCTTTTATACGTGCTATAGATTGGTTTATATCAAAGTTATTTTCATATGCGCAAGAGATCAGTGAAGAGAGTTTTTTATCTCTAAATTCCTCATGCCAAAATGTAGATATATTTCGATCTGAAATTGCCTCAGATGAAAAGCTATACCCCTTAGGAATCTCTAAATTTTTATGTGGCTTTTCATCGATCGTATGGACACTACAAGCTGTAAAAAATACAACCAAGCTCAACAGCATATTTGATCTTAATAATTTTGGCATATATGCTATTTCTCCCATTTTATATAGTTATGCCAAATCCCACTTGGTGAGTTTTGTACATTTTTTATATCTTTATTTACAACAGTTATGGAGTTTGGTATGTATAAAAACAGATACGGATTATCTTCAACTATGATCTTAAACATCTTTTTCCAC
>JBEPWC010000397.1:0-1753 GCA_041642615.1 Sulfurimonas sp.
AAACATAAGTTTTGGAATCTTTTGTTTAATGTGTCTTGCATTTAGATATGGTGTTAGCGATAGCGTCAGTAGTGATATAAAAGCATCATAGTCCTCATATTCGATAGCTACTTTGCTTTTTTTGATAAAACTTTGTGTCATCTCATGCAGTGACCTTGCACCTATTTTTATAAGCGAAGTAAGGCTGAGTTTTTTAAACGGTATAAGTGTGTGTTCATTTAACAATGAGAGTAGCTTTTTATCAAACGCCATCTCTACAGTGTCCATAATTGACACCTGTTCGGTAGAGAGTTTTTCTATAAAAAAAGTATGTGCTTGGAGTGGATCATCTATTAAAAGTTTTTGTATCTCTTTTCTTTGGAGTAAAGATGAAAGTAAAGTTGTTGTAAACACTACTACTACAGATGAAAAATCTACATCATTTTTTTCGTAGTCACTAAAGAGTGTGTAAAGCATAAGCTGAATTTGTAGATCTGACTTTTCAAGGTCCTCAAAAACCAAAATAGATTTCGGATGCTCCTTTACAAACTCCAAGATCTCATTTAGAAAACTTTCTATACTTTGAGTCTCTGCAGAGCCACTAAAACCACCATAGTTATCCATATAGAAAGTTTTTATATGTTCAAGTGAGCTGTCATAGTCTTTAAGGAGTTCACAAAGGTAGTGTTTACCTGTATTTGCAGAGCCTATAAAGGTAAAGATCGTACGTACATTGCTTTTGGATGTGAGAACATCACTTTGAAGCAATGTCTTGCTAATATTTTCAACTGCATATGTCTGATCAAAAAGGTTCTCTTTTAATTTAGTTTCTAATTTTTTATATTCTGCGGCACTTTTCATAACTTAATCCTCATATATTAAAGGAACAAATACAAATCCATAATGTTCTATTGTCTTTAGTTTATCATTTTCTTCTTTAGTTATCTCATAGATAGAGTTACTAACAGGTATAACTAGTTTTCCACCTGATTTTAGTTGCTTTGTTAACCCATACGGAATTTTTTCAGCTGCAGCTGATACTAAGATCTTATCAAATCTTTGATCAGGAATTCCAAGTTTGTTGGAAGCTTTTAAAATTTTTGTATTTTTGAAGTTATATTTTTGAAGATTTTTTCTGCCAAGTTCTACCAGCTGATCAAGCCTTTCCAAACCTATAACAGAACCTGTGTCTTTAACTATGTAAGAAAGCAGTGCCGTTGTCCATCCTGAACCACTTCCTATATCCAAGATCGTATCACCTTCTTTTGGAGATAACATCTCAAACATCATAGCTACAGTTGTAGGTTGAGAAATAGTTTGAAACTCCCCTATTGGAAGTGGACAGTCATAGTATGCTTCATGGGTATAGTTTTGAATAAAATCAGCTCTATCTACATGAGAGAAGGCATCTATTATATGTTCTGAGTATAAAGAGTTTGTGTTGATAAGATGATCAACTAAATCTTTATTTGTCAGCATAAAATTATTTTATTTCTTGAAGTGCCTTTATAACATCATCAAGGTTTTGTAAAGGGATGTGTACCTTCCACTCAGGATCGTTACTCTCACCTGCTAAAGAGATTCCAATGCTTGCAACATCGTCGCTTCCCTTTCCATAAGGCTCACTAAGTTTAGTTACTGAGATAACACCTTTTTTAGTTCCACTTAATTCTATAGTCTTTGACATGATAATACTCCTATTAATTAATGTTTTAAGATAGTTTATCTATTTCAAGTAAATACACAATCTAATATATAAAATTTTTAATATAAT
>JBEPWC010000398.1:0-831 GCA_041642615.1 Sulfurimonas sp.
CTCACAGCATCTTTTGTACTGGCATTGGCATTTCGCACAATCTCTTTATAGCCTCTGTCTTTAAACTCCCCATAAAGAGCAAAAAGTATGGCTTCAAAAATAGTGGATTTGCCGCTGCCATTTTTGCCAATAATTCCCACTAACCCCTCATCAAAATCAATCTCAAAGCTTCGGTACTTTTTAAAGTTTTCAAGTTTTAGCTTACAAAGTATCATCATAAGCCTCCTCATACTTGCTAAAGAGTTCTTGAATTTTTGGTTTTAAACGCACAAACTCTTTATCACTGCTTTGCTCTTTGATGTGGTCCAAAAAGTACTCTTGTAAAGATAAAGCCTGTACATCTTGTAAATGCATTGCTTCATTGGCATCTTTTTTAAAGACCCTCTTCACGCTCACGCTCATTGCATCGGGAAACAGAGCTTTTATCTCTTTGTTTTGTATATCAATAGATTGCATGGTGCTTAAGTTTTGAAGGGTTATTTCCACAATGGCATCGTTTGTATCGCTTGCATCTAAATGCTTTAAAGAACTTTCATAATTTTCACAATCAATGCTTTTAGAAACTATGGGGCGAATGCGTATCTCTTTGTATTCAACTTTGAGTTGTTCATTTAAAGTAACAAGTGCATACCCTTTTGAGTTTCGTTTATCATTTAAACTTGTACGCTCTAAACTTCCACTGTAAAAAACATTTTCATGTTTGCCCACACGCCCAAAGCCATGCCAATGCCCCAATGCCACATAATCCATACGTTCAAAAATATACTCTTTGTGTGTGGGGTAAACCCACTCTCCAAACTCTTGCATCA
The DNA here is from genome assembly GCA_041642615.1 of Sulfurimonas sp. Lineage (GTDB taxonomy): Bacteria > Campylobacterota > Campylobacteria > Campylobacterales > Sulfurimonadaceae > Sulfurimonas. The sequence goes on from JBEPWC010000398.1 coordinate 810, forward strand.
AATACCAAGCACCCACAGAACA
>JBEPWC010000398.1:841-1748 GCA_041642615.1 Sulfurimonas sp.
TCATCATATTCTTTTTATTCAAACAAATATTTTCTTCACACTTATTAATCTCATCTTCGGCTTTGGTGTCATCGTTCATATGAGGCAAGGTGTGAAAAACTATCTTTTCAAACTCTATTTTCTTATACGCTTGTTCATAAGAGAGATAAAGGTTTTCAAAATTTTCAAAGATTTTTAGTATGGGCGTGCTTAAATGGGTGCGAGGTGTTGAGTGATTGCCCGCAATCATCACAATAGGAATATTTAAAGCATTAAGCCTTTTAAACGCTTTAAGTGCAAAAGTAATGGCTTTGTTGCTGGGACTGCTTCGGTGGAACAAATCACCTGTATGTATCACAAAATCAGGTCGTATGCGTTCAATATCATGCACAACTTGCATAAAAGCATCGTAAAAATCTGCTTCTCTTTGGTTGATGTTGTCATCATTTATAATGTCTAAATCGCTGTAGCCCAAATGCGTATCACTGAAGTGTAAAATTTTCATTAACGTTCCAAAATATAATTGTTTAAAAACTGTAATTATTGTATAGAATTTTTGATTAAGAGTCTGTTAGCTTGCCGTTTGTGGTCGCTAAAGTAAAATCTCTCATAAAACTTTAAAAAATAAAATTACAAATACAAACCACTGTTTTTATAGGGCTCCCACCATTTATTATTTGGTAGCTGGTTACCGCTATCGTAATCAATACTGTCAAATGGTGACAAGGAAGTAGTTCTCCGCAAAGCTGATCCTCTTTGCAACGCGGCACCACTGTTATAATTGGCCAGCGTTTCAATAAGGTAAGCATTGTCTAACATACCATAATTAAGAATCAGATTTTTTTGCGCCTCTGATAAACCGCTATAACTCGAAACGCCCCATGGATTTTCCTGGAAAAAACGTTCAAAAGCGTCATCGTCAGCTACA
>JBEPWC010000399.1:0-1743 GCA_041642615.1 Sulfurimonas sp.
CACACCAACTTCACTATTTGAGACTGCCCTACTTCAATGGGCACTTTTAAAACAAAATAATATGGATGAGGGTAAGCAGTTTAACAATGTATATGAAGCCCTGCAAAACAACTTTAGACGACTCATTACACTCTTTGATGATCCAGATACATTTAAAGAGAATTACGATGGCTGGAAGATACTTTTTTCTAGTGTTGAGGGGGATGATGAAGAGGAAGCTACAACAAGGCTTTTACAACAGATAGCTACAGATGCTGGTTTTAACACTAGTTTTGAGTTTTTACATAATGTTAACTTCGATGAAAATGGGATCTACGATGCAAGTGGATCACAGTATGAGTACTGGTTTAAACTCTACCCTTGGGAAGATATAGCTCATGACGAGCCAGAACTTGCAACTACACTAAACACCATTATGCAAAACCAAACAGCGATCATCCTTAACCCTGCATACACTTTGCTTTTTCAATCAAAAGGGATGTTGAAGATTTTATATGATCTGTTTCCAGATTCGCCTTATCTTTTAAAGGCATCAGATCAACCATTAGATGGTGTTAAACAGGTTGAAAAAACTATGTTTGGGCGTGAGGGTGCAAATACTAAGATCATAGATCAATCAGGAGAGGTAGTAGAACAAGTAGATGGACCTTATGAGAACTACAAAAAGATTTATCAGGAGTATGTAGAATTTGCAAAAGATAAAGAGGGAGCTAAGTATCAAGCTGGTGTATTTTTTGCGTATGAGGCTTGTGGGCTTAGTTTTAGAAAAGGTGGGGAGATACTAGACAATATGTCTAAGTTTGTGGGGCATGTTATAGATTAGATTCCCAACAAGAAAGGGAATGACACGTATTATCTTTGGATGTGCTGCTTCAGCTGCACCCTTAGTCTAGTCTTGTTTGTCTGGTACGGCTAAAGCCGTACATCCAAAATTTTTCGTCATCCTCTGGCTTGACCAGAGGATCTACTCTAATATCTTATAAACCCGATCTTCACTCTTCAACTGAATAGTAAACTCCACCCTTCTAGCTCGCTCAGCGTCTTTTAACTTCGCATATGCCATACCATTTGCTCTAAAATTCTCCTCTAACCAAGGTCTGTTTTGCATAACCGCCTCATCTTCTATACTGTAACAATAACTAAGAACCTCAAATGCACGACTTTGTGAGAGTTTCATATTGTTTAAGTAGATCTCTTTTTGTGTACTGTTTTTTGCCCATGTGTCAGATGTGTGACCCTCTACTCTGACCTCGTTTATCTCATCTATATACTCATTTGAAGTTAGGATCTCAACATAGCGTGGGAAAAAATCATCTAATACAGTTTTAAACTGATTATTTAAACTACTCTCATTTACTTTAAAAAGTACCTCAGGGGAGTTAAAGATCACCCTATTGTCTTTTGTGATCACAGCATCCCACTCCACAAGTTCATCTTCAAACTCACCATAAAGCACTTCATTTAGATTTGCTTTGTTGTCAACATAAGACTCAGCTACCTCTTTCATGTCGTCCATCTTTGACTCTACTTCTATCATAAAAGAGATAGCTATAAATAAAAATACAAGCATCAAACCAGCCATAAGGTCTGAAATGCTCATCCATTCACTACTTGCTTTCAGGTTTACCCCTTAACTTTTCTATGATCGAGAGTGTAGTTGCTACACTCATACCAACGATCGAAGTAAAAAATGCAGTTTTTAAACCAACTAAGATCTCATTTACACTGTTTATAATGTCATCT
>JBEPWC010000400.1:0-1739 GCA_041642615.1 Sulfurimonas sp.
ATATGAGAATTATCTTACTTGGAGCTCCAGGTGCTGGAAAAGGTACTCAGGCTCAATTTTTAACAAAAAAGTATAACATCCCTCAGATCTCTACAGGTGAAATGTTAAGAGCTGCGATCAAAGCTGGTACAGAGATGGGTAAACTAGCTAAAAAAGCTATGGACGCAGGTCAGTTAGTTACAGATGAGATCATCATCGGACTAGTAAAAGATCGTATAGCTGAAGACGACTGTAAAAACGGTTATCTTTTAGACGGTTTTCCACGTACTTTAGCTCAGGCAGATGCAGTTACAGAAGCTGGGATCGACATAGATGCAGTGATCGAGATCGACGTTCCAGACTCTGAGATCGTAAAGCGTATGAGTGGTCGTCGTGCTCACTTAGCTTCGGGTAGAACTTACCATGTAGTTTACAATCCACCAAAAGTTGAGGGCAAAGACGATGAAACTGGTGAAGACCTAGTTCAGCGTGATGATGACAAAGAGGAAGTAGTACTAGATCGCCTTAAAGTTTACCACGAACTAACTCAGCCGTTGATCGGTTACTACAAAGAACAAGCTAGCAAGAACCCATCGATCAAGTACATTACAGTAGATGGTACAGCTCATATAGATGAAGTTGAAGCTGCGATCATCTCTAAACTAGGATAATCTCCTAGTTTACAAGCTAAACTTTTAACTTCTCCATCTCATCCAAATACTCTCTGATCGCTTCATATATTTTAGACATATCTTTCTCCTCTGGATCAAGTTGTGAAAACACAAAAAGCCCCATAGAGTGCCAAACCTGTATAGCTGCACCTACATCTAGTTTTTCTTCTTGAAGTTTGTTCATTATATATGTCATTATTTCGTCATGTTTTTTAGCGTCCATAAATCTTTTCCTTAGTTTTTATTTTTTTAGTATTAGTGTTGTTGATTTGCTAAAGTCAAAGTACTTGTTTGCAGCATCTTTTACTTTTTTAGCAGTTACGTTTTTGATGTCATCTTCATATGTTAGAAGTGGGCTTAGATCACCACGCACTAAGTAGCTACCGTACAAGTTTGCAACACTACTTGAAGACTCAAGAGAGTGTATAAAGTCCGCTTTTGTGTTGATCTTTACTTTTTCAAGCTCCTCTTTTGTGACTTTTTTACTCTTTAGAAGCTCTATCTGCTTGATCAGCTCAATCTCTACATCTTCAGCTTTTACACCAGGGTTACAAGAAGCTAAAAATATAAAAAGACCCGGATCTATATTTTCCATGTTGTAAGCATATACTTGGTTTACAAGGCGTTTTTCTTGGACTAAGTCTTTGTAAAGTCGTGAGCTTTTTCCAGCGTAAAGGATCTCACTGATCGTACTTAGTGTTGGCTGATCTTCGTGTTTAAAGTCAGGTATGTGAAATGTGATCGCAACCATCTCAACTTCACTCTCTTTTCTAATCACCACACGTTTTGCACCATCTTGTTCAGGTTCTACTGCATGAACTTTAGGTATATCTGCTTTGTTTTTTATGTCACCAAACTTCTCTTTTGCATAGTCAAAAACTTTATCTGGATCTATATCACCCGTTACCATGAGTATTGCATTTTTAGGTTGGTAAAAAGTCTCATGAAACTCTCTTATGTCTTCTATAGTCCAGTTTTGAATATCTCCCATAAACCCGATCGGTGTCCAGTGGTACGGGTGGTAAACATATGCGTTGTTAAACATAGCAAAGTAAAGGTATCCAAGAGGGTTGTTTTCAGTACGCCAGC
>JBEPWC010000401.1:0-1738 GCA_041642615.1 Sulfurimonas sp.
TACCTTATTAATGATTGTCTCATCACTTGAATAAGCGAGCGAGAGGTTTTCCGCCATTATGACCTTATCCATGAAGTACCTCATCTAAAAACGTATGTGCTTTAAGATTACTGCGAGACTTTAAAGGAAGCTCTGGGTAGTAGCTTATATTTTGCTCTTTTACTATAACATAGAGGTGTTCAGGCTTGTCAAAGTCACCCATAGAGATGCGCAGCATTACGCCATCCTCAAGTACATAAGCTCTCTCAAAGTGGACAAATCCACCCTCGTAGCGTTTAGTAGTTCCATGAAGTTTTAAAATATCCTCAAAATTTAGTTTAGCCTTTGAAAATTCAAAACTCCCATCAATTTGTAGCGCTTCTGATTCTTCTTCATTTATCATAGTTACATCATAGATATTTTTTTCCATCTTTTTCCATCTATCTTCATACTTAGAAGTAACTGCTATATCCTTGTTTTTATTAATATGTAAAACGGTTTTGTTAAATGCTATAAATGTTTCATAAGAGTATGCATAATAATTTTCACTGTCTGTTCTGAGCTCTAATCTTCCATTTACCTTTAAAACACGACGACACTCCTCTATAAAAGAGGTCGAAATAACTCTGCGGTGAGGTTTTTTATCCCAAGGAACAGGAAAATGCACATAAACTTTTCCAACAATATTTGAAGGAACGAGCTCTAAAAAAAGTCTTGCATCGTAGTCCAAAACAAGGAGGTTCTCCAAGTTTTGAATACTTACTTGCTTAAGTACTTGCTCAATAGATGGTCTATGAATCTCGATGCCTATAAAGAGTACATCCGGATTATTTTGCGCCTGATGTAGAAGATGACGACCTGAGCCAAAACCAACCTCTATGCGAACCTCTCTATCCTTAGGAAAGTTTGAAGCAAAATACTCTATCTTTTTAAGAGCGCTCACCTCTTCAAGGTGGACATTTTTTTGACCACTCACTACATTAGAAGCTATAACGTTGAGCCCTGCCAAATCAGCATATGCACTCAAGGCCTTATGCACATTATAAATAGATGCCGGTCGCGTTAGCTTGTCCGTCTTGAGCAACTTTCTATTTTCCTCTTCTTTAACCAAAAGAAAAAAATCTTCCTTTTCTACGGTTACAGATATAAGTTTTTCATCTTTAAGGTTCGCGTTTGTTGCAATAAAATTAAAACTCACCTCTTTATGAAGCTGAGGATACTCTATATCTTTGAATTTTTCTATATGTAAATGCGGCATTAAATCTCACTCAAGTCTATGTTTTGCATAGGCACTAGCGTCTCTTGTGGTTCTTCACTCCTTGGGGCTGCTTTCACCTCTTTTTCTACTGTTTTTTTTCTAGGAGACTGCTTAAGTTCCATTGATTCTGGAGTTTTTACTTCTACTTGTATGCTTGCTGGAGATTTTATTCCATCTTTGTCAACACCATAAATTGTGTATTTGTATTTACTGTCTGGTACTATATTTTTGTCGCTAAAGCTCTGCGATTTTATGCCCTCATATGTTTTGCTTGTTGTCTCGAACCAACCCTGCGTTTGTGTTCTCTCAATTACAAATGTTTTAGTTCTAGGATCCGCTTTACTCCAAAGCAACTCTATGCTTGCGCCAGTATATTTTGCATCAACTAAAGCAGGAGCTGATGGTTTTGCGCGAGACGTTCCATGGATGGAGTTTTTTTCATATTCACTCTCAAGCCCATCTTTATCAACAACGCTCACTCTATAGAAATAGCTCTTCCCA
>JBEPWC010000402.1:0-1731 GCA_041642615.1 Sulfurimonas sp.
ATTTATGCTAAGACGACTAAACACCGATAAAAACATCATCTCAGATCTACCGCCTAAGATTATAGTAGATGAGTATGCAACCATGACAAAAGAACAAGCTAGTTTGTATGAAAATGTTGTCAACGACACTATGAAACAACTAGAAGATTCAGATGCAAAAGGGGTTGTTTTTAAGCTAATTATCTCACTAAAACAGATCTGTAACCACCCTAGAAACTTTGACAAAACAAGCGATAGTAGCATATCAAAGTCAGGAAAAGCTAAGCTACTTATAACACTACTAGAAAATATAATGATACAAGATGAAAAGGTGCTGATTTTCACTCAGTATACGCAAATGGCAGATATGTTAGCTAGTTTTATCCAAAAAGAGCTTTTAATTACACCTTTAGTTTTAAAAGGTGATATGACAAAGAAAAAAAGAGAAGAAGTGGTGCAGAAGTTTCAAACAGATAGCAGATACAAAGTGTTTATACTCTCCTTAAAAGCTGGTGGCGTGGGACTAAACCTAACTGCAGCTAACCATGTAGTTCATTATGATCTATGGTTTAACCCAGCCGTTGAAAACCAAGCAACAGATAGAGCTTTTAGAATAGGGCAAACAAAAAAGGTAACAGTCCACAGACTCATAACAAAAAATAGTTTTGAGGAGAAGATAGACAAGATGATCAAAGCAAAACAAGAGCTTTCAAACCTAAGTGTAAATATAGGGGAAAACTGGTTAAAAGATATAGATAAAGAGGAGTTAAAAGAGATCTTTAGTTCAAGTAAATAACAACAGAGTTGATTTAGTTGTGTATTTTTTTAAAGTTAGGTGGATGGGGTAGAGGGATTCGAACCCCCGAATGCCAGTACCAAAAACTGGTGCCTTACCGCTTGGCGATACCCCAATGTTTTTTTTAATATAGTAGTTTTTAATTAATTGGTTGCGGAAGCAGGATTTGAACCTGCGACCTTCGGGTTATGAGCCCGACGAGCTACCGAACTGCTCTATTCCGCGGTGTGTAAACTAAAGCGTTTCTGTGCTTTGTTTGTGAGCGAAATTATAGACAAATTATTTTTTAATGTCAAGAGTTTTTGTATAAATGTTTAAAAAAAATATATTTTTTACTTTGATCTGTTTTTAATATAGTTTCATATATAATGAAACCAAATTTTTTTAGGGATATATATGACACCAACTCAAAGAGTTTTAGAAGCAATAGAAGAGATTAAAAAAGGCAAGATGGTCATCATGTGTGATGATGAGGATAGAGAAAACGAGGGTGACTTAGTTTATGCTGCAGCATTTTCTACACCTGAACATGTAAACTTTATGGCAAAAGAAGCAAGAGGCTTGATCTGTGTAGCACTTAGTAAGTCTACTGCAAGTAGATTAGCACTTGATCCTATGGTGAGTTCAAACTCATCTTCGTATGAAACTGCATTTACAGTTTCAGTTGATGCAAAAACAGCTGAGACTGGTATATCTGCTAAAGAGCGTGATGATACTATAAAAATCCTAGCTAACCCTATATCTAATGCTGATGAGTTAGTAAAGCCAGGACATATTTTTCCACTCATAGCAAAAGATGGTGGCACACTAGTTCGTACAGGTCATACAGAGGGTAGTGTTGATCTTTGTCGTTTAGCAGGTCTTCAAGATGCGGGAGTTATATGTGAGATCATAAAAGAAGATGGGACTATGGCTAGACGTGATGATCTAGACATTTTTGCTAAAAAACATGATCT
>JBEPWC010000403.1:0-1676 GCA_041642615.1 Sulfurimonas sp.
TGATAGCAGGAGTAACAGAACCTACAAGTGGTCAGATCATAAGACGTGGAAGAGTTACTGCCTTGCTTGAGCTTGGAACAGGTTTTAACGCTGAAAAAACGGGGTTCGATAACATCTACCTTAACGGTACCCTTATCGGTATGTCAAACAAAGAGATAGACGAAAAACTAAAAGATATCATCTCTTTTACTGAGCTGGGTGATTACATATATGAACCCATAAAAACATACTCCTCAGGTATGAGGATGAGACTAGCTTTTTCCATAGCTATACACTCAGAACCACAAATCCTCATAGTAGATGAAGCACTCTCAGTAGGAGATGCCCACTTCGCTGCAAAATGTACAAAGGCTCTAAAGAAAAGAAAAGAGCAAAACATGAGCATCATCTACGTGTCTCATGATCTAAACTCACTAAAAGTTTTATGCGACAGAGTTATACTTCTAAACCAAGGAAGTGTTATGGAAGTTGGAAAACCAGATGATGTTATAAACAAGTACAACTTTCTAATAGCCAAGCTAAATGACGATGAAGATACACTAAAAATAAATAAAAGTGATGATAACTCATTTGGGTCATTTAATATTAATATATTTAAAGTCGATATTAAAGGTGAAAAATCTTCAAGCAATACCATTAGTTCTGGTGAAAATGTAAAGATCAATGTCTTTATAAACTCAAGTATAGACCGCGAAAAAATGACTGTTGGTATAATGATAAGAGATAAATACGGTCAAGATATTTTTGGAACAAATAGTTTTTTACATAAAAAAACAATAGATTTCCACAAAGATAAAGAGTACTGTTGTAGTTTTTCCATGCCCTTGAACATAGGTGTTGGAAAGTACAGCATAACTGCTGCTGTTCATTCAGATGAAGATCATTTGAAAGATTGTTCACACTGGTTAGACAATGCATGTAGTTTTGAGGTACTAGGAGTACTTGGGAGCCATTATGTTGGTCTTTGTAGGTTAGATCCTGTTATAGATTTTAAAGAGGTTTAAATGATAGATAAAAAAAGATTATTAATAGATTGCTCATTTATAAGTACAACAAACTTAAATACAGGTATTCAGAGAGTTGTTAGAAAAGTTATAGAAAATATATACACAATATGTCAAAACAGTGACTACGAACCATATGAAGTAGTACTCCAAAACAACACTATAAAGCACATTAGTATGGATCAAAATAACAAAGTCATAAATGAAAACATATCAACTACTAAAGATGATATCATATTGCTTCTTGACTCAACTTGGCATCTTGATACATGGGGTAGTATAGAGCGTGCAAAAGCAAACGGTACAAAAGTTATTGCCGTAATATATGACATAATCCCTATCTCACACCCTGAGTTTTGTGATAAAAACTTGGTAAAACTTTTTAAAAGCTGGTTTGATCAAGCTATAGATTATGTAGATGGCTTTATAACCATTTCATACACTGTTCAAAAACAACTAGAAGATTATCTTCAAAAAAGTTATCCAAAAGAAGTCACTCAAAAGAGGTTTGACTTTTTTCACCTTGGAGCAGATTTTAATTATAAAAAGTTTGATATCCACACAAGTGATGTAAAAAAAGATCTAGTCTCACTTTACGATAAAAATAAGAATATATATCTTATAGTCTGTACAGTAGAACCAAGAAAAAACCACAAGTACCTTTTGGATGTT
>JBEPWC010000404.1:0-1669 GCA_041642615.1 Sulfurimonas sp.
ATGGGTGGTTTACATTTGCTGCAAAACCACTTTTTGCACTTCTTTCATGGTTACATGGTATGTTTGGAAACTGGGGTTGGTCGATCATAGCACTAACAATCATAGTCAGAATTGTACTTTACCCTTAAACTTACAAAGGTATGGTCTCTATGGCTAAGCTAAAAGAGATAGCACCACAAGTTAAGGAGATCCAAGCAAAATACAAAGGTGACCCTCAGCGTATGAATGCAGCTGTAATGGACTTTTACAAGAAAAAAGGTGCTAATCCACTAGGTGGATGTTTACCTATGCTTTTACAGATCCCTGTGTTTTTTGCGATCTACCGTGTACTTTTAAATGCAGTTGAGCTTCAAGGGGCTGAGTGGGCTTTATGGATAGATGATCTTTCACGTATGGATACCACTTTTATACTTCCAATCCTTATGGGTGCTACGATGTATTATCAGCAAAAGATCACACCTACAAACTTTACAGATCCACTACAAGAAAAAGTTATGAAGTTTTTACCGATCATATTTACATTCTTTTTCTTAACATTCCCATCAGGTCTAGTTCTTTACTGGTTTGTAAATAATCTATTTTCAATTGCACAGCAGTTTATTGTAAATCAGCAGATAGCTAATGCAAAAGATGTTAGAGAGGCAGTAGCCAAAAAAGATAAGGCAAAAAAAGATGATTAAGATCGAAGCATTAACACTTGAGGATGCTTATTCGCAAGCAGCTATAAAGCTAGAGTGTTCTGTTACCCAGTTAAAAATAGAAGTTGTCCAAGTACCTTCAAAAGGTTTACTTGGACTATTTAAAAAACCTGCTATCATAGTTGCTGCAGTTGACTCTAAAAATGTTGAAACTAAGCCAGAAACTAAACAAGAACCATCTGAAGAAAAACCAAAACAAAATCAAGATCCTCAAAAAAAACAAGAACAAACACCTCAAAATGTTTATAACGATACAATATTGCCAGAGTCATTTGTAAGTATGCAGGATGATGAGCACTTTGATGAAGTTGATGATGAGATCGATGAAGAGGCTTACGAAGAGATCATAAATGAATCACTAGAAGATACTCAAACGATGAGCATTGGTGAGATAGTTATTGAAGTTAGAGAAGATATAAATAAACTTTTTGAAAATATATGTTTTGAGATTGAGCAGATAGAAGTTAGTGTATATGATGATAACACGCTTCTCATAGAGTTCTCAGGAGAGGATGCGGCACTTCTGATTGGAAAAGAGGGTTACAGATATAAAGCTCTTTCATATATGATCTTTAACTGGATAAACTCAAAGTACCAGGTTGGACTTCGTTTAGAGATAGCAGAGTTTTTGAAAAACCAAGAAGAATCTGTTATGAGATACTTAGAGAGTGTCCATGAACATATAGATCGTGACGGACGTGCTCAAACAAAAATACTTGATGGAGTCCTTGTCCAAATAGCTCTAAAAGAGCTTCGAAACTCTTACCCAGACAAGTATGTAGCTATCCGCACAACTCGTGATGGATTAAAATATATCATAATAAATGACTACCACAACAACTGATACAATAACAGCCATAGCAACGGCAAACGGCGTAGGCTCAATAGCAATCATCCGCATAAGCGGTGATGATGCTTTGGGCATCGCTAAAAAACTTACGCACAAGAATGAGTTTACCCCAAGACACGCA
>JBEPWC010000405.1:0-1665 GCA_041642615.1 Sulfurimonas sp.
AAAGTGATTATTGTTACATCAAAACAAAACTTCCCAACTGTAGGTAAAGTGTTGTGTACGATTACAGAGGACAATCAGGTTTTAAAAGATGGGATGCTCATACCATCGGAGTCTTATCTTTACAAAGATGCAAGTTATCTTTTGGAACACAAAAATTCAAATATAAATGTTATCCATGTAGATGAGATGCAAAACCTCCCAATGATACTCCTTAGCTCTAATGAACCTAAAAATATCTTAAGTATATTTTCCGAAGATGAAGAGAGTGTCAAAACACTTTTAAGCCCTGTAGCAGAGACATATGATCTGCATCTAGATATATTTACGATCATAGATGGTTGGGTTCAGGTAACTGTAAATAGTAAAAAGTTTGGTGAAGCTTCAAAATTTATAGCATCTGCTGAGAGATTATTACCTGCTAAGATTATTCAAACTGATGATGTAGCAACATATATAATTAAACAGTTAACAATATATGACAAAAAGATAACATTTGCAGAGAGTTGTACAGGTGGATTACTCTCTTACTATTTTACATCTAAAAATGGTGCTTCTAATATATTGGAAGGCTCACTTGTTACATACTCAAATGAGATCAAGGAAAACTGGCTAGCAGTTGAAGAGGGTACACTTATTGAGCATGGTGCTGTTAGTAGTAGTGTGGTTGAGCAGATGTGTGAGGGTGCTCTAAATGTTAGTGAAGCTGACATTGCTCTTTCTATAAGTGGAATTGCTGGAGATGGAGGGGGGACAGATGAGAAACCTGTTGGTACCGTATATGTGGGTATCAAAACAAAAGATGGATACTCAGAAGTTAAGCATCTTTTACTAAATGGTGATCGAAACTATGTACAAAAACAAAGTGTACTTCATGCAGTAAAAATACTGCTTTTAAGCAATAAAGATATATTTTTTTAAAATTTAGCAAAAAACTCTTGACTTTAAAGGTTGATTTGTCTATAATTTCGACCTCTAAACAAACAGAGGATGTATGTTTGTCTTGTTAGCTCAGTTGGTAGAGCACGTCACTTTTAATGATGTGGCCCCAGGTTCGAATCCTGGACAGGACACCATAAGTATTATAAATTTGTTTTAGTTGAGACAAAACTAAATTAATTAGCGGTGGTAGTTCAGTTGGTTAGAATACCTGCCTGTCACGCAGGGGGTCGCGAGTTCGAGTCTCGTCCACCGCGCCATTAGGGCGCTTAGCTCAGTTGGTAGAGCGCTACCCTTACAAGGTAGATGTCACTGGTTCGAGTCCAGTAGTGCCCACCATTTTTTGATTATTTGCACTCGTGTTTTATCTTATGTACTTTATGTACAATCGAAAAAACCCAAGCACAACTAATTCAAAAACAAATTGATAGCCTTTCGTTAATATGAAAGAAAGTGACCCTTTCGTCTAGTGGCCAAGGACACTATCACTTCATGGTAGTAACAGAGGTTCAAATCCTTTAGGGGTCGCCATAATTGGTGTTTAAAAAAAAGCGGTGGTAGTTCAGTTGGTTAGAATACCTGCCTGTCACGCAGGGGGTCGCGAGTTCGAGTCTCGTCCACCGCGCCACTTTTTGCGTTATACGTTGTCAAAGATTTTCTCACATACTTTGAGTATGCTACGAAAACTTTTCCTAGTCTAACACAAAAACAAGATGTTAATAAATCATC
>JBEPWC010000406.1:0-1649 GCA_041642615.1 Sulfurimonas sp.
TTACTCTTTGGTTGTAAACATAGGTGATTCTAAATCAATTATAACCCACCCTGCTTCTACTACGCACCAACAACTATCAGCTGAAGAGTTAGATGCTTGTGGTGTACCGGCAGGTCTTATCCGCATTTCATGTGGCTTAGAGAGTTCAAAGGATCTGATCGAAGATATGAAACAAGCTTTAGAATGCTCTTAACTTTTAACTAAACTAACTCACTAACTTACTCCCAAACTCAGTTTGGGAGCTAGAAAATCCCAATAAGAGTCTCACTCTTTAAACAATAACCACTCAAAAATATTGATGATTTTCACATCTACATCTTTAAATATAATATCTTCACTTCTATCTGTTGTTATCAAAAAAAGTTTTATATCTTTTTGATTTTGCAACTCCTCTTTTGCTTTGATCAGAGCTCTTAACTCTCTTTTATATGTTTTTTTATCCTTTAGTTTGTAGCTTACTTGTATGAGGTGTGTTATAGTCTCTTTATCTTTTACTAAAAAATCTATCTCATAGTTTTGTGCTGTTTTGAAGTAGTAGATCTCGTCGTATTTTCTTTTTAACTCCAAAAAAACGATATTTTCTAACACGTCGCCCAACTTTTTTCCAACTTCAAAAGAGACCCTTTTTGAAAGTCCTGTGTCGATAGAGTAGATTTTTTTAGGATTAGTTATCTGTTTTTTATACGACCAGTCAAAAAGCGGCAACGCATCTATGACAAAAGTATTTTGCAGGTACTCAAAGTAGCGATTTGCTAGATCAAACGAAACCCCTAGATGGTTTTTGATCTTTGTAATAGACACCTGATTTGAGATCGAAGATAGTAAAAAGATGGCTAACTGCTCAAGTGCTTGAAAGTTATCAAGTTTATATCTTGCTACTATATCTCTTAAAAGTATTGAATCAAAGTAGTTTTTTAACTCAGCATTTTTAAGCTCAACATCCTCTGTTAAGACAACTTTTGGAAATCCACCGTATTGTACATACTCTTCAAAGTACTTTTCAATCGTGCTTTGTTTGGTAATAAGTTCGTATGGTGTTTTAACATGTATGTTTTTAAAAGACAAAAACTCTTTAAAACTGAGTGGAAACACTAAGACATCAAGGTACCTTCCACTAAGTGCTGAGCCTATTTCACGACTCAGTAGTTTTGAGTTAGATCCTGTCGCAAAGAGGTAAGAGCTTTGAAGTTCATACTCTTTTAAGAGCCACTTCTCAAAGTTTTCTATATTTTGAATCTCATCGAGAAACACATAAGGCTTTTTGTCTGGGTTAATGTAGTAACGATATGTCTTTTTTATATCTTCTAAAAGATCTAATGAAAGGTTTGAAGCAAAACGAGGTTCTTCTAGGTTTACAAAGAGTATCTCCTCTTTTGTGACACCCTTGTTAATAAGTGCTTTAATATGGTTTAAAAGTATAGTAGATTTTCCACTTCTTCTTACACCCTTTACAAACAAGATCTCACCTGCATCTGACTTAGACGAGACCTCATCTTCATATGCTTTGCGTGAAAAGCTGTCTTTAAATGGCTTTGACCAACAATTCCAATCATTTAAAACTTCAAGTATCGCTTCTTTTTCCATTATTTATCTTTTTTTGTTAGTTATATCGTGTAATTATACTATAAAATCAGTAGATTCACTGTTTT
>JBEPWC010000407.1:0-1648 GCA_041642615.1 Sulfurimonas sp.
CAAAACTTCGGTATCGGTTTTTGATGAGAAGGTGTGCCCCCTACGTATGAGATCATCTCTAAGCTCGTTAGAGTTTTCTATCATTCCGTTATGCACCAGCCAAACGGAGCCTGTGTGATCACAATGTGGATGAGTGTTCTTTTCACAAGGTTCTCCGTGTGTCGCCCAACGTGTATGGGCGATACCGGTTGTGGAATGGGTTTCCAACGGAATCTTATCTGCAAGAGACTGCACAGTACCCACCTGTTTATGTACACCATCCTTAGAGAGGTATAACCCTACTGAATCATACCCCCGGTATTCAGCAGAACGTAGACCATCTAACAGGATAGGTGCTGCGGGCTTAAAACCTGTATATCCAACGATTACACACATATTTGTATAAGGTATCTAACTGTAACAGATTATCTCTATTGACGTGTGAAAAGTATCAGTTTTAATAATAAATAATAAAATAAACCGCTTTTTTTGCGGTTTATTTTTTGATGTTCTGTACTTTGACTTTAGCGTAGTCTTGCCGGTGACCTAATCTACGTGTGTATCGACTTTTTGATTTGAATTTCTGTATGCGGAGTTTTTTACCTTTTCCAACTTCAGTAAGCTCCACTTCAACAGTTGCTTTGTCTATGTATGGTGTCCCCACCGTAGTGCCTTTTTCATCATGCAGGAGAAGTACTTTATCAAAAACAACCTTCTCACCTGCTTTTTTGTCTTTTATTTTTTCAACAGAAAATACATCGCCATCTGAGACTTTGTACTGTTTTCCGCCTGTTTCTACTATTGCAAATGCCATAATGAGCAAAAGTATGCACTATTTTAGGGAGTTATGCAACCCTGTTAAAGGTAAGCTGTAAAGCACCTACCGAAGCTTTCTACTTCAAACCGGTCTGTACATAAGTTGTGACTTAGGTTGTACACGAGTAACCCAGAAAAGAGCTATATATATGGATACATTGTGTACCATACAAAAAATACTAGAATTAATACTAGTATTAATTCTAGTATTTTTTTATCCTGTTTACCAAGATAATACTTACCTTACGATTAATCGTGCGATAAGAGATTGAGTAACTACTAACTACTTATCACTAACTACTTATCACTAACTATTTACTCTTTCACTGGCTTTTCCAGCGAAAGCTGCTCTATTTCCGGTGTGGTACCCGTTATTTTACCAACATCCTTACTAAGCTTTCTTAATTCTTTTTCAGCTCCAGTGTAGTGATTAACGGTAGTACCAAGTGAATTCCCTATCTTTTTGAAATACTCATCGTACGCCTTCATGTGTCGAGCTAAAAGTTCAACATTTTTTCGTATCTCTTTTGCAGACTCCTCTATTCGGAAAGCTTTAAAACCATACAGCACAGACTGGAGGTACGCGGAAAACGTTGTCGGTGAGACAATGATGACATTTTTGTCACTGTAAGCGTAGTCAATTAGGCTTCGGGTGTTGACCTTGACCGCACCAACTTCGTTTACGAGAAGGTCGTAGTAAATACCTTCTGCAGGAATGTACATAAACGCAAATGGCAATGTACCCTCTTTGGGTCGAATGTATTTTGCTGTTTCGTTTATGCGTTTTTTCAGGTCTGCCACAAACTCTTTTTCAATAGCTGCTCTTTTATCATC
The DNA here is from genome assembly GCA_041642615.1 of Sulfurimonas sp. GTDB lineage: Bacteria > Campylobacterota > Campylobacteria > Campylobacterales > Sulfurimonadaceae > Sulfurimonas. The sequence goes on from JBEPWC010000407.1 coordinate 1,630, forward strand.
ATCGTTTTCTTGTGTAAGG
>JBEPWC010000408.1:0-1641 GCA_041642615.1 Sulfurimonas sp.
AATCAAGCCCTCTAAGTCCATCGTTTACTCCAAGAGCTACAAAAACTATATCTGGCTTTTTTTTCAAGTACCACTTAAGCCTTTCGATCGCATCGCTTGTAGTTGATCCACTCACACCACCATTTATGATATCAACATCCTTTTTCAACTCTGTCTCTATGAGCTTTTCAACTAAACTAGGATATGCCTCTTCTTTATTAAGACCATAACCCTCAGTAAGTGAATCACCTAAAAAAAGGATCGTTTTTGCATGAGTAGCACTCAAAAAAAATAAAAACACTAAAATAAATTTTTTCATCAAACACCTTTTAATTTGTACTATTGTACTTTTAATCACATTCAAAAAGCATTTACTTTTCTAAAAATGGTTAATTGATCAAGTACATAACAACTGTGGTGAAATTCAATCTACATAGCAGATAATGTCTGATACTCTTTTAGTGCAAAATCATCAGTCATACCACTTACAAAGTCAACAATAAGTCTAACTCTAAAGTACCACTCTAGTATACGATAACTCTCAGGATCATCTGTGTTTAGTTTTTCAACATCGTGGCGGTAAGATACGATCTGTTTTGAAGACAACCTTTTGATCAAACGCATAGATACAAAACAGTCTATTTCTTCATTTTTTATAAGCTTCCAAAAGTCTTCACTTGGTAGTTCTAAAAGAGGTTTGTAGCTATCAAAAAGTTTATTTAAAATTGTGTAACCTTTTAGTTCTAACTCCTGTACCTCTTTGTTTTGGTAAATATATTTAAATGAGATATCTTGTAAGATTTTCACCGCTTTGTAGTGCTCGCTCTCTTTGTCATACTCTAAAAGTGCATCATTAAAACTACCATCAAATATAGCTTCGTGGTTTTGAACATATATGTCTGAGACATGAAAAACCAATGATTTTACAAGCTCAGCACGAAAGAGAGTAAAGAACATGTTGAACTGGTAAGGTTCGTCATCTTTTTTTGATTTTTCATAGTACTTTTTGATCATAGTTAGTAAAAACTTTTCATCTTTTTTTTCACACTCACTTTTTATGAGGTTATATACCTCATCAAATGACAAGATCCCCTTTTCTACAGAGTCTTCTAAGTCTGCTGTTAGGTAAGAGATGTCATCTGCAGCTTCCATAATGTAAGTAACTGGAAAACGGTGCCCAGGTTTAATGTTTAACTGTTCTTGTATCTTTTGTACAAAATCTTTTTCACTGTAGTAAAAACCCGGTTTCTTTTTTAGATAACTTAGCTCACCTTCTTTGTCGTAGTCTTCAAATGCACCGCGAGTGTATTTTAAAACAGCTATGATCTGAGAAAAAGACAAGTTCAAACGTTGTAACTTAGCAATAATCCTAATAGCTTGAGCATTTCCATCGTAATCACTTATATCTTTTTTGATACGTTCCTTTAACTCTTGTGTTTGGGATGTTGAACACTCAAAACTCTCCAGTATATGAATGATGTTCTTACTGATCCAGCCATTTATAGTTTGCTCTGCAAAATGACCAAAAGGCGGGTTTCCTATGTCGTGTAACAAACTTGTCATCTCTGCCATAGACACAAACACACTCTCAAGCCCATCTAAACCATAAGTACTTAAGTCTTGTTCTTTTAGCTTTTGTAAAACAATGTTTGCTATAAACCT
>JBEPWC010000409.1:0-1625 GCA_041642615.1 Sulfurimonas sp.
TTTAACAATTGAACCTGGAACTACTGTAATTGGTAAAGCTGGAACTGGTGTTAACTCTTCATGGTTAGCGATCGATAAAGACTCTAAAATAATGGCAGAGGGTACTGCTGATAAACACATCGTATTTACTTCTGAAACTGCGTTTGATGGTGGTGAAGCTGCTTATGGTCAATGGGGTTCTTTAGTACTTATTGGTAATGCTGCTATGGATGACCAAGTTAAACCATACGAAGTTGACACATCTTTAGTTCCAGGTACTGGCCAAGCTAATGATAACTCTGGTGTACTTAAATATGTTGATATCTTAAACTCTGGTATCACAATCGAAGAAGATAAAGAGCTAAATGGTCTATCTTTTGTTGGTGTTGGAAATGGTACTACTGTTGAAAACATCGTTGTTGATAAATCTGATGATGACTGTATTGAAGCTTGGGGTGGTACTGTAAACATGACTAACGTTGCTGTTTCTGAGTGTACAGATGATCAATTCGATATAGATGATGGTTATAACGGTACTGTTACAAATCTTTTAATCAAGCAAACTACAGGTAATGCAGCTATGGAGATGTCAGGTAACACTGCAGCTACATTCAACAGTCTTTACATTGACTCTGTAACATCTGCTAAAGAGGGTGGGATTTATTTCAAAAAAGATGGTATAGGTGGAAGCTTTAACAATGTTATCCTAAACTATAACACTGATAATGGTTATGCACCATTCCACTCAGCTGGTACTTTTGATTCAGCTAACACTTCATTTACTAACACTTATGTATCTGGTTCTATAACAGCTACTGAATAGTAATCTTTTAATAAAATATTTTTTTACTAAGTGAGACAACTCTCACTTAGTTTTTTGCTTCAAAGCTTTATGTGTTACTTTGTAACCAAAATGTCACCCAAACGTAGCATAACTGTAATCCAAACTTTATAGAATTCACCAAACTATTAAATATGGAGCGAATATGTTTACTAAACATAAAAAGAGTTTGATCTCTTTAACACTAGCTACCTTTTTGTCTACATCTTTACATGCTACAAAAGATGAGGATATGGTAAAGTCAATCATGGATCTTCGTGCTGACGTTGAATCTTTATATACCAAGATCGATGAGAACAAAGAGGCTTACAAAGCTCAGATGAAATCACTTGCACTTCAAAGTGCAGATACAGATGCACAGATCAACAGAAAAAACACATCTATTAAACTAGCAGAACTTGAACTTGAAAAAGTAAAACTCAAAATCGCTAATACCTCAACAAAAAGTTACGAGCTAAAGCCTCTAATAAATGAGGTTTACACTAAACTTGAAAAGTCCATAAAAAATGGGATCCCTTTTAAGATCACTCAACGCTTAAATGCGATCAAAAAGATCCAAAACGATTTGCACGAGGATGTGATCACACAGGAGCGTGCACTTGCACTTCTATGGTCAAGTTATGATGACAACATCCGCCTTACAAAAGAGATAGGTATATTTAAGCAAAACATCAAACTTCAAGATCAAAAGATCTTAGCTCAAGTTGCAAAACTAGGCTCAGTTATGCTTTTCTTTAAAGCACCAGACAAGCGTGTAGGATATGCCACAAAAGAGAATGGTTCATACTCTTACAAGCTTGCAAGT
>JBEPWC010000410.1:0-1623 GCA_041642615.1 Sulfurimonas sp.
AGAGTTTAGTAACACGCCACTAGATAAGATTGAGATACTTTTGAGTTCAAAATACCATGAAGTTAGGCACTTTGGGCTACTTTTTTTGGTTGATGGGTTTTTAAAAGGTAGTGAGGATGAGAGAGAAAAGATCTTTAATATCTACCTTAGAAACACAAAACATATAAATAACTGGGATCTAGTTGATTGTTCAGCTCATCACATAGTGGGTGGTTTTTTAGATCACAAAGACAAAAATGTTTTGTACACCCTTGCATCATCCAAGTCAATGTGGGAGCGTCGCATAACTATAGTAAGTACCCTGCACTACATAAAGCAAAACAAGTTTGAACACACCATAAAAATAGCTAAAACGCTACTTAATGATCATGAGGATCTCATCCACAAAGCGGTTGGTTGGATGTTAAGAGAGGTTGGAAAAAGAGATAAAGACAAGTTAAAAGAGTTTTTAAACACCCACCACAACAAAATCCCAAGAGTTACTCTAAGGTATGCGATCGAGCGGTTTTCTAAAGATGAGCGAAGATACTATCTTAACCTCTAATCTTTACCCATAAAATCCCTAAGTATTCATGTATAGCCATTTTAGAATTATCAAGACTATTTGTGTCTGGTATGTGTGTTAGGATGTCTGATTTTTTAAAATATGTTGGGGCTGGTACTGGGTTTAAGCCCATACTCTCAAACAGGATCACAGACCTTGGCATATGTGTAGCTGAAGTTACTAAAATAAATTTCTCATTACCAACAACAGTTTTTGAAAACTCAGCTTCCTCGTGTGTATCTTTAGGGAGTGGACCTATGATTAGATCCTCTTTTTTTACACCAAGTGCTAGTGCTAAGTTAGCATTCATTTGTGCAGTTGCCACATCTGTAGATCCACCATAGCCTGTAAAGATCAGCTTTGAATCTGGTGTGTTTTTATGGATTATGATCCCCTCTAAAACCCTTTTAGTAGATGGATCACTTAGTTTTGAACTAATAGGTTGAGTTTTGTCTGTTGTATGTCCACTACCTAAGACATGTATGTAGGTGATGTTGTGATCATAGCTGTACTTTTCATATCTGTTTTCAAGATTTTTTACAAGGTAGTTTGAAAAAGGTGGATATGAAAATAAAAACAGTGCCATAAAAGACAAACTTGTAAAAACCTTTGCAAGTATATATTTTTTAGCATATATAAAGTAAAGTCCAACTGCTAATAAAAATAGCACTAAACCTAAAGGCTCAACAAAAAATGTAATAGTTTTTTTTATAATAAATCCAATTTCCATGGTGAAATTTTAGCTATAATTTCATTAAAAACAGGATATACATGCAGATTTTTGGAAAATTTGACACTAAGTTTGATGATGAGTACTTGGTTGAGCACTACATATATATAAATGAAGATGATGAAAAGATCACAACAAAAGATCTGGAGTTAAAACTAAAGAAAAAAAGAAAACATGTGTGCGGGACTATATTTTTATTCAACCCTTGTATGAGCCCTTTAGGCTTTAACAACAACTCATCACTAGCCTCTCAAGATTATGAGTTTAATGGAGACTTTGAAGAGTTAAACTTTGATGATATGGCAAACCTACTTTACCAAGCAACCAAAAAAGAGTACAAGGGTAAACT
>JBEPWC010000411.1:0-1623 GCA_041642615.1 Sulfurimonas sp.
TTTTCTTTGGTAAGTGTTATAGTGATATGTAGATTTTCTTTAACATTATGTTTAATGGAGTTTGTGACCACTTCATTGATAACAATCCCCAAAGACAAAGCCCTATCAAAACCTAAAGGAATGGCTTCACACTCAAAAAGGATATCTACTTGTGGGTAACTTTGTCTAATATTGTTGATCAGCCTTTCAAGATAGTTTTGTATATCTATGTTGGAAAGATCTTTGTTCATATAAAGGTATTCATGGATGGTGGACATAGACTTTACTCTATTGACAAGTCCCTTAAAATCGATACTCTCTTTATCTTTTTCAAGATGGAGTATACCTATGAGCAAATGAAAGTTGTTTTTGACCCTATGAAACACCTCTTTGAGCAAGAGTTCTCTCTCATCTGCTAATATTTTGAGTTTATTAGTTCTAATGGCTACCTCATTTTCCAGATAGTTTTGTGTACTCTCTTTTGCTAAGTGGTATCTGTTTGCAAGAAGATAAGAAAAAAACATCATCTCTATCACGATCCCAAGTACAAATCCATACCGTGTCAAAGTGGCATATTCAAAGGTGCCATTTACCATGAATGTCAAAAGAACTAAAAATGCGAAATTAAACATCATAGCTAGGGTATAGTATTTTGATTGAGAATGTCCCTTAAAGTAGATAATAACAGAAAGAACAATCAGTAAAATATTAACAACACCAGCACCGTTATTAAGAATCATATTCCACGGCTGGTAGGAGTAGAGTATCAAAATCCCTAACAGAAAAAACAGCATAGCTAGTGAGACCAAAACTTTATCAAAACGGGGAAGATATTTTTTTGTCTGTAGATACTCTTTGGAAAACAGTATCAAAAAAGCCATCACAAAAGAGGGGAAAAGCTGAAACTTGTAGATATAAGTTTGCCAATCAAGATAGACCAATAACCCTGTAATATTTGAAATATACAATAATATAAAGAAACTATAGCCTAAATAGTAAAGGTAAATTTTTTCTTTGGTTTTTGTGTACAAGAAAAAAGTAAAAAATATCAATACAAAGATAACACCAAGAGCAAAAGTTAAGGCAAGATTGAGCCCATGAGCTTGTTGCAAATAAAACTGATCTTTTTTCAAAATCTCCACTTTTCCAAAATAAGCATATTTTCCTTGGAGTTCTAAGTAGAGTGTCTTGGTTTGATTTTTAGCAAGTGTAAGGTTAAAAGCTAGTTTGTTGGACTTGATCTCTCTTTGATCTATAGGGGTAAACAAAGAGTTTGAGTGCTTTGTCATCTTGCCATCATCTTTGTAGTAAAGATTTGCTTTTTCATAAAAATGCTCATTCCGGATGATCCCTGTTAGTGGCTGTCCAGAGATGAGCAATTTCGAAGTCTACGCTAATCTGTTCTAAACCTAGGCGATTGTTAGAAAGGTAGCTTGAACCCCGAAATGCCATTTATGGAGAGACATTAGTCGACAGGCTCCCCGAAAGGATTGAGTCCTTTGGCTGCAGCGACATCTACCGTAACGTAGAGGGCTACATGAGTGGTGCCCAGAAATCCTCCGAACCCCTCAGAAAGTGTCACCATGCAGGTTTTATTAGGTTTGATGAATGCCAGCATGGTGCTTTCATAAGAAGCCTCTCCTA
>JBEPWC010000412.1:0-1605 GCA_041642615.1 Sulfurimonas sp.
TTTAGTTGCATCGATCTCTACAAGCTCCAAATTTAGGAGCTTTGCCGCTTCTATGATCGCATCTTGTATGCTAAGTAAGTATTCACTTCCCCTAAGCTCTATCCCATCAAGCTTTTTTTGGGATAGTCTATACTCTAACTCATCTTTTGTTAAACGTAAAAGAAATACCTTTTGAGGGTATGTGTTATTTGTAGCAAAGTTGTTAAGATTTACAAGAACATCTTTAGATATTTCACCCTGAATAAGAGCATAGGCAACACCACTAACTGCACTTCTATCAGATATGATCATCTCTTTTAGGTTTGGCTCTATAACCTCTTTTAGATGTTCCGCACGATCAGCTAAAAAGAGTAAAAATTCAGCTTTTTTACTTTTTGTGCGTGCACTTAGTACTATCTCTCTGATCTCTTTACCTATCTGTGTAGCACCTGGTTCTTTTGTGATCACCGCATCTGGAAAAAGCTCTTTTAGCTTGGCTATCTGAGTGCTTTTTCCAGCAGTGTCGATCCCCTCTATTGCAATGTACATGAATTCATATTTCCTATGATCTTTTGAACCTCTTTTGGCAGGAGATGGGAGGTTTTTCCATTAAAAGACAACAACCCACGAACGATCGATGAGCTTATAAATGCATGTTTTAGTTTTGGCATCAGGTAAACTGTCTCTATCTGATCATCAAGTGAGTTGTTTAAATAACCTAGTTGGAGTTCATACTCAAAGTCACTTACAGCACGAAGTCCACGGATCAGTATCCCCGCATCGTGAACTTTTGAGAGCTCTACTGTAAGGTTGTCAAACCCTACAACTTTTACATGGTCTAAATCCTTAACAGCCTCTTGTACCATCTCTATGCGATCTTCTAATGAAAACATCGGTTTTTTGTCAGCAGATAGTGCTACTGCTACTATAACCTCGTCAAAAAGTCCAAGTGCACGCTCTATAATGTCAAAATGTCCATTTGTGATAGGATCAAATGTCCCTGGGTAGAGTGCTATTTTCCTATTTCTCATATATAATCAATCCTTACTCCATCTTTTATATAAATTGTTTTGTATTCCAAGTAGATCAAACCATTTTCCTATTATAAAGTTTTCCATATCATCTAGTGTTTGTTGGTCTGAATAGTAAGCGATCACAGGAGGGGCGATCACAACCCCTAATGATGCTAACTTTTGCATGTTCTCAAGTGCGATCGCAGAAAATGGCATTTCACGCGGAGCTAGTATTAGTTTTTTTTGTTCTTTGATCATAACGCTTGCACTTCTTGTGACTAGGTTGTCACTAATCCCACATGCTATCTTTGCCAGAGTGTTCATGCTGCAGGGTGCTATGATCATAGCGTCCACCCCAAAAGATCCAGAGGCGATACTTGCAGATATATCTTCGTTGTCGTGCATGGTTACATCTAACTCTTTTTCTAAAACTATATTTGAATTGTTTGTGTAGATAAAGTGTTTTTCAATATCATCTGGAAGAAGTTTGAGTGCCTTTAGCCCTAAGTTTACGCCACTTGCACCACTAGTTGCAACAACTATTTTTCTCTTACTCATCTAATCTCAACCCTTTGTTTAGCAACAACTCTAGCTTTTAGTTTTCTTCCATTAC
>JBEPWC010000413.1:0-1595 GCA_041642615.1 Sulfurimonas sp.
AAGAAGTGCAGACAAAAAGATAAAAGGCTGATCTTTATCAAACCTTAAAAACCTTTTTACAAGATAGGGAATTAGTTTATGTTTCAAGTAGCAGATGCTCCATTTGAGGCAAAAACACCTTTTTTAGGACCACTTTTACCACAACACTGCTTGTACTTTTTACCACTTCCACATGGACATGGCTCATTTCTAGCAGGTTTTTTAGTTGAAGTTGCTTGTGTCTCATCTGTGCTTAGCTGTGTTGTAGCCGCATCTGCTTTTCTTTCTAACTCTAACTTCTCTGCTAATCTTTTTGCTTCATCCTCAGCTGATTCCATTCTAAACTGAATGATCTGAAGTGTTTTTATGGTGTTAAACTTAATATCGTTAATCAGCTCTCTAAAAAGATTAAAACTCTCTTTTTTGTACTCAACTAAAGGATCTTTTTGGTTGTATGCACGAAGTCTAATCCCTGTTTTCATATTATCCATCGCATAGAGGTGTTCACGCCAAGCAGAATCAAGCTCTTTTAGGTAAAGCTCACGTGCTATCTCATTTTGAACATCAGACTCTAGCACACCCATCTTGTCATCGTATGATTTTTTGATCATAGTGTTTACTTTCTCTACAACCTCTTCATACTCAAGATCTTTTAGATCATCTACGCTGACATCAAAGTTCATATCCTCTTTTATGTGTTTAACTAATCCATCAAGATTAAAGTCCTCTTTTGCTTCTCCATCAAAAATCTCTACTTGGAAAAGTGTATGCTGAACATACTCAAGTCTTATCTCGTTGATCTTTTCAAGTATATCAAACTCAGGATCTAAAAGTTGGTTTCTGAACCTATAGACGATCTTTCTTTGCTCATTTGCAACATCATCGTACTCAACGATCTGTTTACGACCCTCATAGTGCATATTTTCAACTTTTTTCTGAGCTTTTTCAACTGCACGTGTAACCATTTTGGACTCTATGTACTCCCCATCTTCAACACCGAGTCTATCCATGATCGATCTGATCTTATCGCTTCCAAATATACGTAGTAAATTGTCTTCTAAAGATAGATAAAACTGAGTAGTACCAGCATCACCCTGACGACCAGAGCGTCCACGTAACTGGTTGTCTATACGGCGGTTTTCATGTCTCTCTGTACCTATGATATATAGACCCCCGAGTGATCTAACTTCATCATTTACTTTAATATCAACACCACGCCCTGCCATGTTGGTAGCGATTGTTACAGCACCTTTTGCACCAGCATTTTTAATGATCTCACCCTCTTGTTCATGGTTTTTAGCATTTAAAACTGTATGAGCGATCTTCTCTTTTTTTAACACAGAATGTAAGGCTTCTGACTTTTCTATAGATGCAGTACCGATCAAGACTGGTTGACCAGTTTTTTGAAGCTCTTTAATTTTTATGATCACAGCTGAGAACTTTTCACCCTCAGTCTTATAGATCAGATCGTTTAGATCTTGACGAGCTACTGGTATATTTGTAGGGATTGAGACAACATCAAGCTTGTAGATCTGTGAAAACTCTGTGGCTTCAGTTTGAGCAGTACCTGTCATACCAGCTAGCTTGTTATACATTCTAAAGTAGTTTTGAAATGT
>JBEPWC010000414.1:0-1581 GCA_041642615.1 Sulfurimonas sp.
CATCGGTGGTGGACGCGTTTCACTTGCTGAAGGTCAAAGAGTGACTTTCGAAGTTGGTGAAGGTCAAAAAGGCCCACAAGCTGAGAATGTTACGCCACTTTAATTAGTGACTCTATCCATAAGTATTTTACTTATGGATGCCTTTTTTTTCTAATCCCCTAAATATCATTCTTATCCAATACGACACCGCCATCTTCTAAAGTATAAATCAAATCATTTGTATTTAACTTTTCAAAATTTTCCATCATTTTTTTCTTAAGATATTTTTTTTCAGCGATTTCTGCTCGCATAAGACTAGAGGCAAAGATTCCCTTCTTCTCTAAAACTAACTGTGTAATATCTTCATCCATTTTAACGCTTCGCATCAACTCTCTTATATCTGTATCAAAGATAGAGCCTATCATAGAGAACATTCCGGCAAGATACGCCTTCTCTTTGTTTTTTGGCTCTGCTTCCGCTTCCATACTCTCAGCGCGTCTAATAGCGAGCTCCAGCATAGTTTTTGAGATACTGTTTGTTGAAACTTCAGAGTAAAGATATACTATAAGCCAACGAAGGAGCTTGTTTCTTCCCATAAGCGTAATTACTTGCATTAAAGACTCAATCTTGAGATCTAACTTCTCTAAATTATTAAAAAATTGAATAAGTTTAAAAGAGAGGTCAGGTTGCTTTTTTATAAAATACTCAAGCTCTTGAGTGTTATCATTGTTTTTAATGATTTGAATCAACTGAAGTATGATTATCTGTGCAGGCTCTTTTGAAGCTGTAATCTCTACAAGTACTGGTTTGTCAAGATAGTTTCCCTCAAAGTAGTCAAATCCCATCTCTACGCAATCTTCTAAATCCTCTTTAGACTCTACGCCTTGCGCTAAAAGCTTAATGCGCGTCGATTTAAACTTCTTCATGACCTTTTGCATGTTTTCATATTCAGAAGTTAAAATATCCATCTTGATAATGTCTATGTAATTAAAAAGTCTTTGAAACTTTATAATCATGCGGGCGCTTGAATCAAAATGCTCCAAAGAGAATGTAAACCCTTTTTTCTTATAAGATATTATCTTAGCGATAACAGCTTCACTCAGCGTAATATCTTCTAAAATATTTAAAACAAAACGCTCTTTATCTAAAACGTCTAAAACGCCTTTAGTTAAAGTTGTTTCATCTACGTTGATAAAAGCCTTGGATGAGCTCTCAAGCAGTTTGTTTAGCTCCACGCTGCTTATAGAGTTTATGATAAGCTTTGCGGTGGCTTTTAGAGAGTTTGAAAGACTAACTCTTTTTTTTAAAGAGTTTTTGAAAATAAGTTCATTTGCAAAAACTTTCTTTTTTGTATCAAATATTTTCTGCTTCGATATATAAAGATCATCCATTATTATGTTCCTTTTCCTATCACAGCAGCAACCTCATTGGCAATTTCCAACTCTTCATTTGTCTCTATTGAGAGGTACTTTATATTTTTAAAAAGTTCACTACTCATCACGGCGTCACGTATGTAAGAGGAGTTTTGCCCAATTCCTCCCGTAAAGACTATAGCGTCTACGCTTCCCAAAAGCGCTCAATACGCGCCTACGTACTTTTGAA
>JBEPWC010000415.1:0-757 GCA_041642615.1 Sulfurimonas sp.
GAAGAGGTTTACATAAATGTGCCAAGTGGAAATTTTGGAAATATATTAGGTGCTTTTTATGCAAAAGAGATGGGATTACCTGTTAAAAAACTTGTAGTATCTTCAAACAAAAACAACATCTTAACACGCCTTATAAACACAGGTATATACGATATAAAAGATGATGAGTTAGCTCTTACTACATCTCCAGCTATGGATATACTAAAATCTTCAAATGTAGAGAGAGTTTTGTTTAGCCTTTATGGAGCAGAGAGAACTAAAGAACTTATGGATGATCTTGATAACAATTTAAGATATGAACTTACAAAAGATGAATTAGAAAAACTCCAAGAGATCTTTATAGCAGATTATTGTAGTGATTATGAGGGTAAAGAGTATATTAAAACTATGTTTGATGAGGGTTATTTGATGGATCCGCACACTGCTACATGTTTAAAGGCATATGAAAATATATGTGATCCAAGCATAAAGTCTATAATCTACTCAACAGCTGAGTGGACAAAGTTTTCACCTGTGATCGCAAATGCAATAACAGGTGAGATAGATACATGTGATCTTGATGCTTTAGCTTCTATATCAAAAGAGGCAAATATAAAAATACCTCAAATGATAAAAGATCTTTTTACAAAAAAAGTAACACAAACAACGGTTATAGAAAAAGAGGATATCGAAAAAAGTATATTATACTTTTTATGATAGCTCCACTGCTTTGTTGTAAGCTTTTTCAATTGCATTTATGCAAGAGTTTCTAACGTTT
>JBEPWC010000415.1:767-1562 GCA_041642615.1 Sulfurimonas sp.
AGGGCACAGTAACCCGCTGCTGTTGTCCCGCCAGGACTCATAACACCATCTTTTAAAAGTGCTGGGTGTACATCTTGGATCAGTTTTCCAAATCCACCAAAAAGACCACGCATAACTGCCATAGCATCATCACGTTTAAGACCTTGTTTTACAGCTCCATCTGCTAGTGCTTCAGCTATTAGAGCTAAGTATGCAGGACCACTTCCTGCGAGTCCTGTAGCAATATCTAGCTCTTTTTCACTAGATAGCCATCTGGTCGGTCCAATAGCACTTATGATCTGTGTAGCTTGCTCTTTGTACTCTTCATCTCCAGTCATAGTGGTCATTGACTCACCAACTGATGCAGCTAGATTTGGCATACACCTTACAACACCTTCTGGTTTTAAGTTATCACGAAGTTTTTTTACAGGTGTACCAGCTAGAACTGATAGCACAACTTTAGCATTACCTTTTAGTCTCTCTGCAACACTCTCTACATTGTATGGTTTTACACAAAGAATTATAGTCTTTCCAGTAGTGTCAAAGCCATCCATCATATGTTTTTCAATACTTACACCAAGTGCACTTTCAAACTTATCTAAATTTTCAGGAGTTCTCCCAACAACTTCGATTTTGTAGTTACTTTTTAATCCATGAGCGATACTTAACGCCATATTTCCATTACCAATAAATGTTACAAGATTATCCATATTTGTCCTTTTGCTTCAATTAAATTTAACTAAAATGTAGTTACAATCACTTAGAGTAGAAGTATAACTAAAATCAGGATTTTATTAAATGAAAAGAATTGTAATA
>JBEPWC010000416.1:0-1547 GCA_041642615.1 Sulfurimonas sp.
AAAGACGAACCATAGAAGAAGATATTAAAACTGAAGAGGCACGTCTTGAACGACAACTTAACGAAGGACGAAAAGCCACCTATCAAGAAGCGAAAACACTTCAAGATTCTATTGCAGAAAAACAGGCAGAAGTAAAACAATATGATCCCTATAAAACCTTTGATCCAGCCACCCTCGAAACCTATCTGAAACTCGAAAACACACTGGAAAGTCTTGATACACACATAGCTTCAACCGAGGCATCAATGACTAAAACAGAAACTGCCATTGAAGACCTAGCAGCCAGTGTCCCATCAGATCTCTATGATTTAGAAGCGATGCGCCGCGATCAAAAGGCACTCTATCAAGCATACCGTGATTATGATGCGGACAAACATACACATCTTTTAGAAAAAAAAGCATCTTTAGAAGCTACACAAGTCGTCCTAAACAAACAAAAAGACAGCCTCACATTAAAAACAGATAGTCTGACTCATATACTTACTAGTATCCTTAAACTCATATGTTTTATGATTATATTCCCACTCACTTGGGTAGTCCGGCGTAAAGAGAAAAAACTAACCCGTGCACTAGACAGTATCGGTACCCAACTCATTCCCCTTGAACACGCCCAATCAACCATGGAAGATATCTTTACAACCTACGATGTATCCACCGTTGATATGTTTGATACCAAACTAACAGAAACCCAAACCCACCACCGAAAACATGAGGTTATACAAGAAAAAGAGACAGACCTAAAAAGGTTGCGTACTGAATACCAAACCACGAAAGACAGCCAGTCATCAGTAAAAGATAAACTGGATGCCATTAAAAAAACCTATGATATTAGCACGTATGACGACTTGAAAACACTCAATAAAAAACGTATGCTGTATGATGATATCACCAAGGAAATCACCTATCTTCAATCACGCTTAGACGATAAACTTAATGGCCAAACACTAAAAACCTTACAAGAGGCTATTGATGACACATTAGTTTATGCCGATCCAACAACCATAGAAACAACCAAAGAAAGCTTAAAAACATTAACCCAGACTGTCCATGATAAACGCCTTGTGATTGAGCGACTAGAATCTGATCTCAAACATCAAGAAACCATGCATCGTCCCCTTGAAGTGATCGATCATGACATTGCAGAAACCAAGACTAGACTCGAAAAATTAACACAAAAAAAAGCGATAATTACTAACGCTATTGAGATGATTCAAACAAGTGCTCAAAAAATTGAAGAAAACTTTGCACCCGTCATTAGCGAACACATCGCATCTTACCTATCGACATTCACCTTGGACCGCTATCAAGACATCAAAGTATCAAAACATCTAACCTTTAAAGTCTATGATACACGGTATCAATCCTTAGAATCTAAAACTCACTTCTCAGAAGGAACCAAAGATCAAGTATACTTTGCCATGCGCCTGGGAATTTTAGATGCCCTACACCATACATCTATGCCTTTACTACTCGATGATGCCTTTGCGAATTTTGATAGTGAACGCTTAAAACGCGCACTTGATACCTTGCACTCCATGTCGAAACAC
>JBEPWC010000417.1:0-1543 GCA_041642615.1 Sulfurimonas sp.
TTCTTCTCGCTCATCTCTAAAAAACCAAAAACCAAAGAGGCGTCTTCGCGTATAATTTGCGATGTAAACAAAGAGATTTTCTCTTTGCCTATGGCAGAGAATGTTTGTAGAGATATAAAAACCTCATAAACCACTCCATGAACGTCTAAATGCGCTACGCTTGGTTCTTTATGCACAAGTACGCCTTGTAATCCTACTATCATTTCTTTTTTTCCTTATTCGTCCATTGCTTGTATAGCATACTGACCGTCTTCTAGCTCTACAAGACCAAAAATTTTCTCACTTGAACCCTCTTTTGGTTTATAGACAAGTTCTACTGCCGGGTCTACAAGTTTAAACTTGATCTCATTGTAGCCTATCCATCTATCTCTGTTAATCACTCTTGCATCAAAGATATTGTCTTGAAAAGAGGATGTTCTTGTGGTAAGAAGCGAAATCTGGTCTGTTTTTTTCTCTAAAGACTCTTGTGATTCTTTTAAATTGAACTCAATCTCTTGAAACTCTTTATATTTTTTAACAAAGCTGGCAGGCATCTTCACGCCCTTTTTTTTATAGCTTATAAGTCGTCTTTTTATATCTAAAAATGTACTCTTTCCCTCTTCTACGACACTGCTTTGTTTTGCTACCTCTTCTTTAAGCTCTTTTATCTCTTTTGTCAAAGCGTCTATCTCTTTTTGATTTTTTGCAAGTCCGCTTTTTGCACCGCTGCTTAAAAGCGGATCAATAGTAAAAGCGTTTTCACTCCCTTGGAGTTTTTTTATCTCTATGCGTCTTGACGCAGTTGCTTTTACATGCGATGCGCAGACCTCTATATCTACCTCTTTGGCTCTTATATTTCCACCTAGAGCCTGTGCAACCTCAACCATGTCTCCATCTATATCTCCATGCTCAAGTCGTGTTACGTGAATGTTTTTTCCAAACGCTTTTCCCTTATGCACGTTTATATCAAGCTTATCCGCCGTTATAGTCGCGCTCTTATGCGTCTGACCGCCAATACTCGCTTTTTTTGCGATTACTTTTGCATTTGAGCCGACGTTTCCATCTATCTCTATCTCTGTAACTTCTACGTGCATACCCATGCCAATGGCGTCTTTTATGGCGTCTGACTCTGTAACGCTTATGTTGACGTCAGAGTCCACGCCGCTTGTGATGGAGCCCGTAGTTTTAAAGGTAATCTCTCTAACGTCAACGTCTTTTTTGATAGTGTAAACGTTCTCCTCAAGAGCGATATAGCCATTGTCAACTGCAAAGTACTTTATGGAATCATCACTCTCCTCAAGACGCAGCGTATCATCCACTGAAAATGTAGGCTCATTAGATACCACGGGATCTTGAGGCTGCATAAACTCACCACGGCAGTTTCGTCCTGGTTTACCATTTTTTGGTTTTATATATTCTATAAGCAACTCGTCTTTTTTAACGCTCTGTATAAAATCTCTTGAGGAGTAGTCTATTTTTTTATTCTCATCTACGCTCTTGTTTTCTTGATAGTGAAAGATGAGCGCGTCATTTGTTGTAGCAGTAGGCTCATGCCCCTCTGCTA
>JBEPWC010000418.1:0-1540 GCA_041642615.1 Sulfurimonas sp.
GTTCGTGGGATCTGCTGTTTAAAACCGGGGATCAAAGATGTAAGTGACAACATACGTGTGATCTCCATACTTGGAAAATACTTAGAACACCCACGTGTATTTTACTTTAAAAACGACAAAGATAGTTTATATATATCATCTGCTGACTGGATGCCACGAAACCTTATGAGAAGGATCGAGCTGCTTACTGCCATAAAAGATGAAGAATCAAAAACAAAGATCCTTCAAATACTTAACTTACAGATTGCAGACAACTGTTTAGCACATGAACTTCAAAGTGATGGTTCATACGTAAAAGTAAAACGTGCAGAGGGTGAGAAGATCATAAACAACCATAAGATGTTAGAAGATCATGTAAATAAGGTTATGAAAACAGTTCAAAAAGAATCTGTTAGTAGTGCTGAGATGTTGGCAACAAGACTATTTTTGGAGGGCTAAATGATACACAATTTTAAAGACTATACACCAAAGCTTGGTAAAAACACATGGATAGCACCATCTGCTGATGTGATCGGCGATGTTGAGTGCGGTGAGGACTGCTCGATCTGGTTTGGGAGCGTTGTTCGTGGAGATGTTCACTACATAAAGATAGGTAATCGTGTAAGTGTACAAGATCTAAGTATGATCCATGTTACACACCACAAAGGCGAGCAGCGTGCAAATAATGGCGATGGAAATCCTACAATCATAGGTGATGATGTAACAATAGGTCACCGTGTAATGCTTCACGGGTGTACGATCGAAGATGCATGTCTGATCGGCATGAGTGCTACTATACTTGATGGTGCCGTGATCGGCAAAGAGAGCATAGTAGGTGCAAACTCACTTGTTACTAAAAACAAGCAGTTTCCACCACGCTCACTAATCATGGGAGCTCCTGCAAAAGTTGTTAGAGAGTTAAATGATGATGAGATTGCAGAGCTATACGCATCTGCTAAAAGGTATGTAGAGTTTAAAAACGAGTACTAATATATTTTTATAAAACAGTATACCTATCAAACTGCTCTTGAATACCTTTTATATTATGCTCTTTCGTATAAAGAGGTTTATCTGAACTTTTATTATCCCACAGATACTCTTCAAAGGTCTTTCTCTCTTGTTTATAAAATACCCCTAAAGCAAATGGATGGGTTTTCATAGACTCTTCTAGTGCCAAGATCAGATCAGATGTGTCATGTTTGACCTCATCTAAAGTGTAAGTGTTTTGGCTAAACCAATCAAAAGTATTTATTGTATTAAATACTACACATGGTTGAAAAATATCTACAAGTGAATACCCTTTATGCATAAAGGCAGCTTTTAAAACTTCCTTTGTGTGTTCTTTGTTTTGTATAAACGCTCTGGCAACAAAAGAAGCTTTCATAGAGAGTGCAACTGAGAGTGGATTAAAAGGCTCATTACTAACACCATCTACTTGAACTTTAGTTTTAAACTCTTTTTGACTTGTAGGTGAGGCTTGACCTTTTGTAAGTCCATAGACCATGTTGTTATGGACAATATGCACGATGTTCACATTTCTTCGTACAGCATTTAAAAAGTG
>JBEPWC010000419.1:0-1536 GCA_041642615.1 Sulfurimonas sp.
AGATGTATCCGCCATTTTTTTTAAGCCCTCTAAGTAGTGTGTTTGTCAAAAGCATAGGTGCTGTAAGGTTTAAAAAAACCATCTGAGTTATGGTTTTATGATTCAGCTGCTCATGTGGTTCAAACACACCCATCCCTGCACAGTTTACAAGGATATACGGCTCTTCTTTTTTTAGTTTTTCACACAGTTGTAAGGTCTCATTCTCATCTGAGAGATCACAGCTTATATGGGTGTAGTTTTTACCTAGATCAACCCCATCACCTCTACTGATTCCAACAACACAAAACCCAAGTTTTAACACTCTTTTTGAGATCTCTTTTCCTATCCCAGTACTAGAACCTGTAATTATGGCTTTTTTCATATCTTCTCCATTATCTCATCGATCCGCTTATATATAAGTTTTTTTGCTAGATCTTTTGTAACGCTTTTAGGCTCAAAATGATCACTAACTACTTTAAAAATATAACTGTTTTTTACATCTTTAGTAGCCTCTTTAAATCCAGAACTCTCCATGTCAACAGCTTCATGTTTTTTGTAATCTACCTCATGATCAACACAACTAAGCACAACATCTCTATCATCTAAAAGCTCCCCAATCTTGTACTTTTTTTCAGCCCCACATACACCAACATTTATGATCGTATCATCATCTCTCATCTTTGAGACTATTTTTGATGCTGTTTTTTTCATATTTTCATTTCCAACACCACTGATCACTACAGATAGGTTTTCATTTTGTTTGTTTGAGACTAGTTTAAACTTCTCTACAAATGCCTGAGCCTCACACTTAAGAGCTACTAATATATATATCATGGTAGTATTTTATCAAAATAATGTTTTTTTAAATATATTTGGGTAAAATTTCATTCGCTTCTCTTTAGACCTGTGCAATGGTGACTTAAAGCATCGTGTCAGGGTAGGAATACAGCAGCACACTTTTTTTCGCTATGTGCCGCAGGTATCTGGAGGGAGGCCCTTCAAAAAACAAAATCCCACACATCTGTAACAAATAAGTAATAAATCAGTAACTTTTTAGTAATATAATGTCAATTATAAAATATAAGGTTATATGATATGCAAAACAGAAATAAAAGATCAGGTTTCTCTCTTATAGAGTTGATGATCGTTATCGTTATTTTAGGGCTTCTAGCAGCTATGGTAATGCCAAGTTTAACAGGTAAAGGTGAAGAGGCTAAAAGAGATTTGGTATGTGTTCAGATGAAGTCACTCTACAATGGTGCACTCGATATGTTTAAACTAAACAACTCACTATATCCATCAACAGAAGAAGGTCTTCAAGCATTAGTGGAAAACCCAGATACTGAGAAGTATCCAAACTACTCAAAAAGTGGATACTTAAAAGATGACAAACTTCCAAAAGATTCATGGGGAAATGATTTTATCTACATAAACGATGATGGGATTATAGAGATCATCTCTTTGGGTGCTGATAGAAAAGAGGGTGGCAAAAACGAAGGTGCTGATATTAAGATGAGCGAGTGTAAGTAGAGCTTAAGTGAAACGAAGTGCATTTTC
>JBEPWC010000420.1:0-1535 GCA_041642615.1 Sulfurimonas sp.
TGACTCCAAAACCTACAAGTGCTACGCCACACTCAAACAAAAAGCTCCCATACCCAGAGTCTATAAAATCAAATACCCCAATTTTGTCTTTATAAAAAACGGTGTTGTCTTTAAATATATCTGCATGGATAAGCCCATCATTTTGCATCTCAAAATCACTAAGGTGCTGAAACTTTTTGTAGTAGAAAAAATAGTTAGATTTTAAATACTCCAAACTCTCACTAAGCTCACAGCTCTCCATAAAAGGGTAGGGGAAGCCCCTTTTATATGTAAGCGTGTGAAGATGGCTTAAAAATCTAGCAAGTGCAGTTATGTGTATGGTGTTTGTGTTTTTTGGCATATCTCCTAGAAGCTTTTCATAGATATACCACTCATCTTTATGATCCAAAAAAGCGGGGACATTTAAGCCAGATGATTTGAGGTAGTTTAAGAGTTTTTTATCTGTTTGGATCCTATGATACATATCTCTTTCGTACTTTTTTATTATGTACTCACTATCTTTAGTTTTGGCTATGTAGCTTGTGTCGATTACGCCGTACTTTGTAGCTTCAATGGCTATAAAATCATACCCCTTAAAGATTGAGTTTAACTCATCTAGAGTTAGTTTTGTTTTTACACCCACACTAGAGCCTTTTTGATCTGGTAATGATCAGGTAGATAAAAAACGGACCACCTATTATGGCGGTTATGATCCCTATAGGGAGTTCACTTTGTGTTTGGATAACCCTTGTTAGAGTATCACACATTACTAAGAAAAAACCTCCAAAAAGAGCGGTCTTAAAGATCCTCTTTTTTAGAGTGCTAGGGTAGAGTTTAGCGACAATATGTGGCACAACAAGTCCAATAAACCCTATGGGACCACTTATACTTACTAAAAAACCTATGCTAAAAGATGAGATGATCAAAAGGGTTATGGTGATCTTTTTTGTGTCTATCCCTTTTAAGAGTGAGGTTTGAGCACCTATGTTTAAGATCTCTAATTCATACCTGTAAAGGTATATACTAATAGTTAAAACAACAGCTATAAAGCCTAATATCATAGGGTTCTGCCAACCGATGATCGAGAGGCTACCCATGGTAAAGCGTAGTAACATATCGTTTTGTATGGTGTCTCCAAGGTAAAACACGACCATTAGCAATGAGGTGTAAAAAAGAGAGAGTGCTATCCCTAATAAAAGTAAGTTTTCATGGTGTGTGGCTTTTAAAAAACGCGATAGATACAAAAGCAAAAACACGCTAAACATTGCACCTAAAAAACCAAACGTACTAACAACACTCACACCAAACACTACACTTAAAAACCCAAGTTTTATGGCAACACCAGCACCTAAAACCGCACCGCTTGATATACCAAGTGTGTATGGTGTCATAAGTGGATTTCTAAAGAGTGTCTGAAATAAAAGTCCGCTAAGAGCAAGTATGACCCCTGCAAAAAAACCAAACAAAACTCTACTAAGACGAAGGTCTAAAAAGATCTGGTTGTGCAAAGTACCTGTTTTTAAAACCTCACCTGTATCAAGTGTTATAGCACCAAA
>JBEPWC010000421.1:0-1531 GCA_041642615.1 Sulfurimonas sp.
AGCAACACCCTGTTTTTAAGGCACATTTTCCATCAAAACCTATACTCCCCGGATTTATCCATTTTGATATTGTTGCAAAACTATTCTGTTTAGAAATCACAACTATTAAAAAAGCTAAATTTTTAGATATGGTAACACCTGGTGAAAAGCTAAGGTATGAGAGAGATATAAATAAGTATAAAGTTTTTAGCAGTCAAAAAAAAGTGGCAAATTTTAGTTTATGAATTTAGCAGGTAAAAATATATGAAAAAAGTTTTAGTGCTTTACTACTCACAAACTGGGCAGTTAAAAAGTGTAGTTGATAGTTTTGTATCAAAACTAGGGGATGATGATATAAAGGTTGACCTTAGAGCTATAGAACCAAAAGTAGAGTATCCTTTTCCTTGGCCTTTTTATCAGTTTTTTGATGAGTTTCCTGAGTCTGTTTTTATGGATGGTTGTGAGATAAACCCTCTAAAGGATCTAGAAGATGATTATGATCTAATTATACTTGGCTATACTGTTTGGTATATGGCACCATCGATCCCTGTTACAGCGTTTATGAAATCCGATCAAGCAAAAGAGATTTTTAAAGATAAACCTGTTGTGACACTTGTTGCATGTAGAGATATGTGGGTGTTAGCCCAAGAGAAGATTAAAGATATGTTGGAGTCTGTAGATGCAAGGCTAATAGACCATGTAGCCCTTACCGATCAAGGTGGTGAGGTAAAAAGTCTAGTAACTCTTCCAAGGTTTCTTTTAACAGGCAAGCGTAATGCTTTTGGTATGTTTCCACCCGCTGGGATCAAACAAGAGGATATAGATGGTGCATCAAGGTTTGGAAAAAGACTAAATGAGGCACTAAAACTCGACAAGGAGAAGGGTGAAGAGGCTATGCTTAAAAATTTAGGGGCTGTAAGCGTTAATGGAAAGCTTATTGCAACTGAAAAGATAGCAAATAGAAGTTTTAAAATCTGGAGTAAGCTGATTAAGTTTGCAGGCAAGAAGTACAGCTTTGGAAGAAAGGTTGTGATCACTATCTATGTGATCTTTTTACTTTTACTTATTTTTACAGTAATTCCAATAAACATATTAGCAAGAAAACTTTTAAGTGTATTTCAAAAAGATAAAATTAAGGCTATGGAAGAGTACTATGAACTTCCAAGCGGTAGATAGGAGATAGTTTGTCAAGAGATGTGTATATAAATGATATAGCAGTTTTTCTACCAAACGAAGCTGTTGATAATGATAATATAGAAAAAGTTCTCGGACAAGTAGGTGAGCGACCATCTCGTGCTAAAAGGTTGATCCTCAGATCAAATAAGATCAAGACAAGATACTATGCTATTGATCCAGATACAAGAGTTGCAACACATACAAATGCACAGCTCACTGCAAATGCTATAAACGGGTTAAAAAACAACGGTTTAGACCTAGATAGTGTAGATGTCCTTGCATGTGGGACTACAATGCCAGATCAGCTTATGCCAAACCATGCACTTATGGTTCATGGCGAGGTTAAAATGAAGCCGCTTGAGGTTATATCTACAGC
>JBEPWC010000422.1:0-1528 GCA_041642615.1 Sulfurimonas sp.
TTATGATTTTACAAAAACATATTTACGTGTCGATAGTGGCGAGATAGGGGATGTGGCAAAATTTTTCGTCTCAGGATCCCTTACTAAAGCAGATAAGTTTAAAGGGGAAGGGGAATCCCCAAATCGTAAAAACTTTGCAGTAGGAATCGCTAGTACATCAGATCAAGAGATCGAATGGGAGGTGTATGGGATCTATAATGATGAAAAAAAGCATAATTATAAAGGTTTGACTTATGAACAAAGTAAAGATCTTTCACGCTATAAAGATTATGATTTCAACACCCAACTTACAGGGGATGCAGCAGTTGATAGTAGATATTATGACCGTAATAAGCAAGATTTTCAAACCTACACGATCATTGCAAAACTCAAAGTGCCACTATCAGACAAAGACTCCCTAACATTTCGTCCCTATTTTTTAAATGATAAGGGGTATAGCTACTCAGGAAGTGGCTCAAATGTGATTGATTGGCTTGTAGATCATGATACCTATGGTGGAGTTTTAGAATACGCACATGAGTTTGATGATGCAAAAGTAAAAGCGGGGTATTGGTACCAAGAGGATGAACCTCCAGGACCACCAACTAGTAGAAAGATCCGTAATGCTGCAACGATGGACTTTGTAAAGTGGGAACGTATTGTAAAAGTAAATGAAAAACACAAGTTTAATGCACCGTTTATAACGTATGAGCAAACTTTTGGCAACACTATTGTCGAAGCTGGCTTAAAATATCTTTGGTTAAGTTCACCAAACTTAATAAGTTATAATACGACAGGAATAGGGGATGTAAGTTATGAGAGTGCCCTTTCTCAAGTATCAGCAGTTGATTTTACTTTGCCATCAAATACTTTTGAAGTGTTTTTACCAAATGTTGGTTTGACCCACTATCTCAATGATAGCTCTTATCTTAAAGGAAGCTACGGGCGTAATTATAATACTCCAAGTTATGGTTTTGGTGGTAGAATGATCAACTATTTTAAAAATCCAGCAGTCAATAAAGATGAAGCTATACTGCGAGCCATGTGGGCAGATCTTAGACCTGAAGAGTCTGATAATATAGATCTCGGCTATGTTTATGAGGGGCAAAAACTCTCTTTTGGATCAACTCTTTTTTATTCTAAAGTAAAAAATGTGGGTGGAACCTTTTATGACCCTGTGCTTGACTATAACTACCAACAAAACACTGCAAAAGCCGAGTCATACGGTGTTGAACTAAGTGTGGGCTACCAAGCACTCTCAAATCTTTTACTCAAAAGTGCACTCACTTATAACCATTATGCGTTTACAACAGATATTGAATCATCTACTGGATCTTACATCAAAACAAAAGGAAATCAACTCCCAGATGTACCACTTCTTTTTGGAAATATCTCTGCGGAGTATGATCTACAAGGGTATAAAATAGCACCAATATTAAGATATCTAGGTAAACGTTATGTAGATGTAGAACACAATTATGATGTAGATGCACATTATTTAGTAGATCTTTCAATAAGTAAAGATTTTAAAGTAGATCAACACAAATTT
>JBEPWC010000423.1:0-1527 GCA_041642615.1 Sulfurimonas sp.
CTTAGAATCGATAATAAAGCTAAAGAGCTTATAACTGCAAGTGAGAATAAAAAACTTATTATGGAGAACTACTTCTTAATAAATGGACTTGATCCTAGAAAAGATTTGTTCAATGTTGAGTTTGAATACCATAGAGAATTTTTAAAACAATATGATATTGATACCATAGAAGATGTTCTAAGTCGTGCTAAGACTCTTTTTCAGCTTGGGTGTAAACTTATACGCTTGATTGATACATCAAGCCTTACAGATGAACAACTAAACTCACCTAATCGTAAACATGCAAATATATTACCAATATGGCAATATATACATGATAACTATGATATCAAAGAGTTTATGCAGATAACTACACCTATGGAGAGGATAGAGAAGATATCTTATAGATACTCACTTGAAGATGCAAGACGACCACTTAAGAGACAGATTACAAGATTACTTCTACATGGTAATGCCCCTACTCTATTTTACTTTTATGAGCTGCTTCAAAACACTAAAGAGGAATTTGAACTAAGAGATAAATATAAAGAGGTTCATAATGAGTATAAGGCTGATAAACAATCGTTCAAAGATGATTTAAAAGCATACTCTGATAATGGTCTTATTGAGTTTGAAAAGAAGTTGTCTAAAGAGATGCAAGATACAGACATCAGAGAGCCATACTATGATGAGCTTTTGCATACTTATGATGAACTGCATAATGAGCTAGTCCAAAGAGGATTAGCAAAGATTCCGTTTTAGGAATTTATCATGAACTATATATCAACAACAAATATATGTGAGATATATGATGTTAGCAGAGACTTTTTTCAGCGTAGAATCCAAAGCGGTGTATTTATAAAAAATGAACATTACATAAAAAAAAGTAACACTATTAGATGGGATTTAAAGGCGGTTGAGAGATGGTGGAGAGGTGCAAATATGTCATCTTATGAATATGAAGATATCCTTAATAAGATACTTCCAAATTGATTTCTAATAAAAAAGGATGTATCATGTCAGAGTTATCTGCGGTTGCCAAAAGGAAAAAAATGGCAACTATTCGTTCAAGAAATGGTACTTTATACCTTGACTACTACATTGATTCACAAAGGATTAAAAAAAGTACAGGGCTTAAAGATACTAAGTTAAATCGTAAGAAACTGGAACAAGAGATTATTCCTGAACTTATGAAAAAGATTTTTTTAGGCGATATGAAAAAGCCTGAAAATAAAAAATTTAACTACTATTTTGAAAAGTTTTTAAAACTTCATGAAGATGATAAAAGCTTTCATAATAGAGTTACAGTTTACAACAAAGTAAACAAGTTCTTTGGAAAATATAATGTATCTGAGATTAAAACTCTTATGGTTAAAGAGTATCTCGCATCTTTAAAGTTAAGAAACAGTACTAAAAAAGATTATCTAAGCTGTATTAAGGGCACACTCGACATTGCACTTGATGATGAAGCTATAGATAAAAATGTAGCTACAAATATTCGCTTTAAAAGAGAAGCAAAAAAGCCAATACAAGTTTTTTCACCTGAGG
>JBEPWC010000424.1:0-1526 GCA_041642615.1 Sulfurimonas sp.
AGGGATACTTTCGTCTAAATCCAGATCAAGCAGTTCGTCTCAGATACGGTTACATCATAACTTGTAAAGAGATTATCAAAGATGAAAATGGCAACATTACTGAGATCATAGCTGAGTATAATCCAGACTCTAAAAGCGGATCAGATACAAGTGGGATCAAAGTAAAAAGTGCCATCCAGTGGGTAGAGGCTAAGAGTGCTAAAACTGTAGAAGTTAGGCTATACGACAGACTATACAAAAATGAAGCACCAGAATGTTTAGAAGATCTAAACCCAGATTCGCTAAAGATCATCAAAAATGCTCTTATAGAACCTGCTGTGATCACAGACAAGCCTGATGAGAGATTTCAGTTTGAGAGACAGGGGTATTTTTATGCTGATCCGATCGACTACACAGATGAAAATCCAGTATTTAACAAGATCGTAGGTCTTAAAGATTCATGGGGCAAGAAGAAAAAAGCACCTAAAACTGAAAACAAACCTCAAGCTAAAAAAGTCCAAATAGACGGTGAAGTTGAACCTATGACTGAGGAGCAACAAAAGCTATTTGACAATTATACAAAAGAGTTAAATCTAAATGATATGGTTGCTGATATTTTAGCTAGAGATGAGAAGCTATCTTCATTTTATAAAGAAGCACTATCAGAAAACAACTCTCCTGTAAGTCTCGCTAATATTGTTGCAAACGATGTAGCAAAAGAGTTAAAAGAAAAAGAGATAAGTGATCTGAAATTTAGTGCTGCTCAGATAGCTGAACTTGTAAAGATGCTAGACGATGAGATAATATCAAGCAAGATTGCTAAGCAGGTTTTTGAAGAGATGGTAAAGTGTGGAGAGAACCCGACTAAGATCGTTGAAGACAAAGGGCTTATTCAGATCAGTGACATAAATGTGATCGAACCTATAATAGATGAGATCATTTCAAAAAACCGAGATAATGTCGAAAAATTTAAAGCTGGCAACAACAAACTTCTTGGTTTTTTTGTGGGGCAAGTTTTAAAAGCTACTAGTGGCAAAGCAAATCCAAAAGTTGTAAATGAGCTTGTAGCACAAAAGTTAGATCAATAAACTTAACATAAAACTATTTTGATATAATTGCCTCAATTTAAACTAGATGAGATAAGGGTATATTATGGATATTGTAACTGGTTCAAGCACTGCGCTGATAACTCCTTTTAAAAATGGAGCTTTAGATGAGCAGTCTTTTGCAAAACTAATTCAAAGACAGATAGACAACGGTATGGACGCAGTTTGTCCAGTTGGAACTACTGGCGAGAGTGCTACACTAACTCCGGATGAAGATATAAGATGTATGGAGATAGCTGTAGAGGTTTGTAAAGGTACAAACACAAAAGTTCTAGCTGGTGCAGGAAGCAACTCAACAAATGAAGCTATAAACACAGCAAAACGTGCACGGGAGTGTGGTGTTGATGCTATTTTTTCAGTGAGCCCATACTACAACAAACCTAGTCAAGAGGGTCTCTACCAACACTACAAAGCCATAGCTTCTTCTGTACCTGAACTCCC
>JBEPWC010000425.1:0-1512 GCA_041642615.1 Sulfurimonas sp.
TAAAAGATCTATGGGGTCCTTACACTTTAAGAAGTGGCACCAAGTTAGCTGATGTTAGAGATGAAGCTAAAAAGATGGGTTATAGCGATGATACTACTATGTATGAAGTACTCTTTGCAGACGATGAAGCGAAATCGTATAAAGTTGATCAAAAAGATCCTATCCAAAAAGGTTATGATAACAGTAACTCTGTTGGTGATAGTAGAGATGTGATCGGCAGTGATGGTAAAGTGTTTAAAGGTTATGGCTTCTTTATAGATAAGTATCTCTTTGAGGAGTATGCTTGGTTTGGTCGTGGTCACGCACATGATCTAGCTGATTTTGATACTTACCATAGGGTTCGTGGTCTAAAATGGCCAGTTGTAGATGGTAAAGAGACACAGTGGAGATTTAACACAAAATACGATCCATATGCTAAAAAGTACGCAAAAGAGACAGGTCATACCGATTTTGCATTTTATGGAACACTAGCAAAATCACTTGCTCAAGGTGATCTTAATGGTATTAAAGACAAAACCAAAAAATCACTTAAAAATAAAGCTAAGATTTTTGCAAGACCATACATGGATCCACCAGAGAAACCAGATGCTGAGTATGACACTTGGTTATCTACAGGTCGTGTACTGGAACACTGGCACTCTGGAACTATGACTATGCGTGTACCTGAGCTTTATCGTGCAGTTCCTGAAGCGTTATGCTATATGCACCCTCAAGATGCAAAAGATAAAGAACTCATTCAAGGTGGGCTTTGCTGGATTGAATCCCGTCGTGGTAGGGTTAAAGCTAGAGTTGAGACTCGTGGTAGAAATAGACCTAGTCGTGGGCTTGTATTTGTGCCGTGGTTTGATGAAAAAGTGTTTATAAATAAGGTTTGTTTAGATGCAACATGTCCACAGTCAAAACAGACAGACTTTAAAAAATGTGCGGTTAAAATCTATAAAGCATAGAAAATGAAACAAGAACCAATTAGCCAAAGGAGAAGATTTTTTTTAACAATGGCAAGGGCTGTAGGTCTAGCTGCTATGGGCGGTTTAGTTTGGAGTGCTTATGTTGATGAAGTGAGTGCTTCACAGCTAACACTTAGACCACCTGGTGCATTAGATGAAGAGGATTTTCTTGCAACTTGTATCAAGTGTGGTATGTGTGTTGAAGCGTGTCCATATGATACTCTAAAACTTGCAAAACCTGGGGATAACAAACCAATAGGAACACCATATTTTGTACCAAGAGATGTCCCTTGCTATATGTGTACAGATATACCGTGTGTGCCTATTTGTCCAAGTAAAGCGTTAGATATTAAAAAGGTATCTACAAAAAATCAACTTGATATAAATAAGGCTGATATGGGTGTAGCTGTAGTTGATACAAAAAATTGTATCGCTTTTTGGGGTATTCAGTGTGACGCATGTTACAGAGCATGTCCACTTATGGATCAAGCTATATATCTTAATTATGAGAAAAATAACAGAACTGGAAAACACGCCTTTTTAAAACCTATTGTAGATAGTGACT
>JBEPWC010000426.1:0-1506 GCA_041642615.1 Sulfurimonas sp.
AGCTAGGTCTTCTTGATTACAATTTTGATCAAGATAAAAACCTTATTACAAATTTGTTAAGTTCTTTAGAAGAAGACAAAATTGACTACACGAACTTTTTCTATAAACTAACGACTAATGAGATTTCAAATATTGTTGGAAACACCATAAATATGTGGCTTAAAGAGTATTATGACAGAATTAAGAACATCTCCAAAGAAGATATACAAAAATGTATGAAAAAGGTAAATCCAAAATACGTACTTAAAAACTATATGCTCCAAGAGGCTATAGAAAAAGCTCAGCTAAACGACTTTACACTAGTAAATGATCTTTTAAAAATAGCACAAAATCCATACGCTGAACATAAAGAGTATGAACGCTATGCAAAGCCATCAAATCCAAACAACACATTTATATGTAGTTGTTCATCATAAACATAAGGAAATTCATGAAAAAAGCGTTTAATCCAAATGACTTTGACACAGATCTAACAGTAGCAGATATTGCAGAGAAGTTTAAGCAATTAAAAGAGATTGATTTTACTAAAGTGAGTTTAGCAGACGAGATCACAAAGCTGAACTATGAAGTTATATCTGCTGAGTATGAAGATTTAAAATACAAAGATATAGCAGACTACTACGATATAGAAGTAGATACGATCGTTTAAAAATTTGCTACAATATACTTATGAATACAAAAAATGAGATTATTACTTTTTTACAACAAAATAAAGATCATTTAAAAAAGCAGTTTCATATCACAAAAATAGGCTTATTTGGCTCTTTTGCACGAGACGAACAAACTGCTACAAGTGATGTTGATCTGCTTATAGAATTAGATAGTAATGTAAAAAATATTTACGATACTAAAGAATCTTTAAAAGAGTTTCTATCTAACTCGTTTGAAAGAAGCGTTGATCTGGCAAGAGAGAAGTATTTAAAACCATATGCTAAAGATATGATCATCAAAGACACTATCTATGTCTAAAATAAAATTTGATCTGTCTGCTATTTTAGAGTCTCTAACAAAAATACAAGAATACTCTAAAGACTTTTCTAATGCTGATGAATTTTATCATGATCAAAAAAGTTTTGATGCTTCAATGATGCAGTTTGTAGTTATAGGTGAAATAATATCCAGACTCGATGAATCATTTAAAAAGTCTCATACTGAGATTCCATGGCAAAAAGTCAAAGACTTTAGAAACATCATAGCTCACGACTACTTCGGTATAGATGCAGATGAAATCTGGGATATTATTCAAAACAAATTAATTCCATTAAAATCAGATATTAAAAATTTAATAAAAGCTCAAGAAAATATTTGAAGTTTCCTTCCAAATGGAATTTTGCTTTTATTTTGAGACAGAGCCCATAAAACTTCATATGCAGGCGGTATGCGTGGAAAGATCCCATCACCATCTGTAAAATACAAAAGCATAGAGCTCATAGGCAGGTTTTGTTCTACATAGTCAAACACAGGTCTGTAATCAGTTCCACCTCCCCCTTTTAGGGCAAAGTCCAT